>JAYSZS010000323.1:0-3597 GCA_043737935.1 Propionivibrio sp.
AGATCAAGCTGTACCCGCGCGATCGGCTGACTCGCCTGGCGCCGCCGGAACTGAAGCAGGTACACCCGCTGGGCAAGTCACCGGTGATCACCGATGGGGTTCTCGTGGTGGCCGAGTCCGGCGCCATCCTGGAATACCTGGCGGAACGTTATGGCGAGCTGGGCCAGGGCGAGGTGGCCCGATTGCTCGCAACGCCGGGTACACCCGAGCACTTTCAGTTGCGCTTCTGGATGCACTTCGCCGAAGGCTCGCTGATGAACTGGCTGGTGATGAAGCTGGTCTTCATCACCATTCCGACGCAACCGATGCCATTTTTTGTCAAGCCGATTGCACGGCAGTTATGCCTGAAGGTTCAGGAAAAACTGATCGACCCAAACCTGGAGACCAGCATGGCCTTCATTGAGTCGCACCTGGAACGGCACACCTGGTTTGCCGGAGAGTACCTGACCCTGGCCGATTTCCAGATGAGTTTTGCCGTTTCGGCGCTGCTGGTGCGCTTCCATGCCGCGGGTCAATGCCCGAGGCTGGCGGCCTGGCTGGCCCGGATCGAAGCCCGTACTGCCTACCAGCGCGCGCTGGCCAAGGGCGGTCCGGTCTTGATGTCTGACTGAGCGCAGATGATGGTCGGCGCACTCCGCCAGCTACGCAAACTTGGGTAAAACAGCCGCCGGATAACCTGCGATAAACAAGCCATGTTCTATTTCGACAGAGATCATGCCGGCGAGTTTGTCATCCATGAGAAGGGGTTGGCGTTGCTGTGTAATAAGGCAGAACTGGCGATCAAGCAACTCGGTAAAAGCGAAGCGCCAAGGCTATAGGTCGGGTTAGCGCAGCGTAACCCGACCTACCCATTGTGGATTGTCTGGTCTGCAGCCGCCTACCAGAGCTTCCACCACGGTTCCTTGCGCTCGAGACCGCGGGTGTAGTAGATGCTGTTCGGGTAGTTCTTGCGCATCACGCGCTCGGCGTCGTCGCGCAGGTCGTCCATGCCCATCAGGTCGTAAGCCTTGACCATGATGTACAGCGCTTCTTCGGTTGCCGGAGCTTCCGGGTAGTTTATCAAGGCATACTGGGCACGGTTGATGGCGGCAACGTAGGCATTGCGCTTCATGTAGTAGCGGGCGACGTGAACCTCAAGCGTGGCCAGCGCATTGACTAAATACTTCATGCGCAAAATGGCATCCGGGGTGTATTTGCTGTCCGGAAAGCGGATGACGAGTTCCTTGAAGGCATCAAAGGATTCGCGGGCGCCTTTCGGGTCGCGTTCGGTCATGTCCTGTTGACTGATCAACCCGAGAATGCCGAGGTCTTCGTTGAAATTAACCAGCCCGCGCAGATAATAAACATAGTCGACGTTCGAATGATTCGGGTGCAGTTTGATGAAGCGGTCGCAGGCGGCAACGGCGGAGGCCGGTTCGCTGCTCTTCCAGTAGGCGTAAGCGATTTCGATCTGGGCTTGCTGGGCATAGCGACCATAGGGATAGCGCGATTCGAGCTTTTCGAAATACTTGATCGATTTTTCGTAGGCGCCATCGTTCAGTGCCTCTTTGGCTTCGGCATACAGTTTGTTAGCCGACCAGCCGACGGTTTCATCCTTCTGCTCGGGAAACAGTCCGCAACCGGCGACCAGCGTGGCGAGTAAAATCGCTGCGATAACCGCTAAACTACGCATAATGAAGATTCCAAATAAAAAAACAGCCGTCGATCCAAACAATATCGGGAGAAGTACCGAGCGCGCAGATTATAGCGCAAACCCTCATTTTGCTCTGAGCGTTCCCGCCGATTACGGGGGGCAGCGGCTGGATCAGATTCTTGCACTGCTGCGTCCACAGCATTCGAGAAACCGTCTGCAGAACTGGATTCGTGAGGGCCGGGTTGTCGTAGACGGAGTCATGGTCAACGAACCAAAGCAGAAGCTCTGGGGCGGCGAGCAGATCGGCGTCGCTGAAGCACCCGATGAGCGAAACGAATTGGCGACAGCGGAAAATATACCGCTCAATATCGTTCATGAAGACGACACCCTGATCGTGCTCGACAAGCGGGCGGGTCTGGTGGTGCATCCGGGCAGCGGTAATTGGAGTGGAACGCTGCTCAACGCCCTGCTTTATCATGCGCCCTCACTGGACAGTGTGCCGCGCGCCGGTATTGTGCATCGACTCGACAAGGATACCAGCGGACTGATGGTGGTGGCCAAAACGCTTGAGGCACAGACCGATCTGGTGCGCCAGATGCAGGCGCACACGGTCAAACGCTACTACCAGGCGCTGGTACGCGGCAAGCTTGAACGCGGCGGAAGCGTCGATGCAGCGATTGGCCGTCACCCGACGCAACGAACCAGGATGGCCGTGGTAAAAACCGGCAAGTCGGCACGAACGCACTACCGCGTCGTCGAACGCTTTATCGATTGCACGCTCGTTGAATGTGCGCTGGAAACCGGTCGCACGCACCAGATTCGCGTGCATATGACCTCCATCGGGCATCCGCTGGTCGGCGATCCGGTTTATGGCGGGGGAAGCAGCCGGGTGCCGAGTGGCCCTGGATTCAATCGCCAGGCGCTGCATGCCCGCCGTCTGGGTCTGCTGCATCCGGCGAGCGGCAAGCCGATGCTCTGGAAATCAAACCTGCCTGAAGATATGGCCGTACTGGTGCAGACAGCGCGCATGCTGGCGTTTGAAGAAATCGCTCGCGCCGAGGAGGGCGAAGACTGGGATGACGATCTGGATGGCGGCCCGGAAATCATCTATGCCCGTGGCGATGGAGAGGGCGCTGACGACGACGAGGATGAAGAAGAGTACGACTGTGAGCAATGAATGGATCGTACCCGACTGGCCGGCACCGCCGAATGTGCGCAGCCTGCTGACTACCCGGGAAGGCGGAGTAAGTCTCGGTTCGTATTCGAGTCTCAACCTGGGCCGGCACGTGGGTGACGATCCGCAGGCGGTCGCGATAAATCGTGCTCGGCTGAGCGAGCGGCTTGGCGGTGCGGGCGAACCGCTCTGGCTGGAGCAGGTGCACGGCACGCGCGTTGTAGAGGCAGCGACATTTTCGTCAAACGATCATCCGCCACAAGCCGATGCTGCGTTTTCCCGAAGCGCGGGAGGGGTTTGTGTGGTGCTGACCGCCGATTGCCTGCCGGTGCTCTTGTGCGATGACGTCGGGAGCGTTGTAGCGGTAGCCCATGCCGGCTGGCGTGGTCTGCTCGCCGGTGTTCTGGAAGAAACCATTGTCGCCATGGGCGTGCCAGGCAAGGCGCTAATGGCTTATCTGGGGCCGGCCATCGGGCCGCAGGTCTTTGCCGTGGGCGACGAGGTACGTTCAGCCTTCGTTGCCGCAGAGGCGAAGGCCGCAACGGCATTCACGCCATTACCGCCGGCCAAGTGGCTGGCCGACATTTATCGCCTTGCGCGCCAGCGTCTGGCGGGGCAGGGCATCGAAAGGATTTTTGGCGGATCGTATTGCACTGTCAGCGACGTGGACCGCTTCTTCTCCTACCGGCGCGACGGTCGCACCGGCCGCATGGCGGCCATGATCTGGCTGGATCGGGAGTTATGGGATTTTGGATTGAAACCGTGAGAGGATGGCGATTTAAACCCCGGG
>JAYSZS010000324.1:0-3578 GCA_043737935.1 Propionivibrio sp.
TGCCCTTGCAGCAAGCGTTTCCGGGCAACGACTACGAAATGCCCGAGGGCGTTCCGTGCAACCAACTGATTCTATTCGATTATTAACCGGACAGTAGTGGTTTCAGATACATAAAGTGCGAGAATCGGCGCCTTCATCGTTTTGTGGAGCCGTAATGCAGCACTTTGCCAGTGACAACTACGCAGGAATCTGCCCCGAAGCCCTGCAGACACTGCTTGTGGTCAATGCCGGACATGCCGCAGCCGGCGATGACGAATGGACACGACAGGCTTCCGAGCGCCTGCGCGAACTGTTTGCTACCGATTGCGATGTCTATTTCGTGTTCAACGGTACTGCCGCCAATTCGCTGGAACTGGCCTCGTTCTGCCAGAGTTACCACAGCGTCATTTGCCACGAGCTGGCTCACATGGAAACCAACGAATGCGGCGGTCCTCAATTCTTTTCTAATGGCTCCAAGCTGCTTCTGGCCAAGGGCGAGGAGGGTAAACTCATTCCCGAAACTGTGTGTGAGGTCATATCACGTCGGAACGACATTCACTATCCCAAGCCTCACGTTGTTACGCTGACCCAAGCCACCGAGGTGGGTACGATCTATCGTCCGGCGGAGATCGCCGCTATCGCCGAACTGGCGCATCACTCTGGGCTACGCGTGTACATATGGATGGCGCTCGCTTTGCCAATGCCGTGGCCTCGCTCGACATAACACCGGCCGATCTCACCTGGCGTGCCGGCGTCGATGTGTTGTGCTTCGACGGTAACAAAATGGGCTTGCCGATGGGTGAGGCGATCGTATTTTTCGACCGCGCGCTGTCAGAAGATTTTGCCTGGCGCTGCAAGCAGGCTGGACAATTGGCCTCCAGGATGCGCTTCCTTGCGGCCCCCTGGTTTGGAATTCTGGAGGACGAAAGCTGGCAGCGACATGCCGGCCACGCCAACGCCATGGCGCAGCGACTGACCAAGGGTCTAGCTTCTGTTCCCGGCGCCAGCCTGCTGTTTCCGGTAAAGGCCAACGGCGTTTTCGTCATGCTGCCGCAGTTGGTACAGGACGGGTTACGTGCGCGCGGCTGGCGCTTCTGCACTTTTATCGGTGCTGGAGGCGCTTCATGTGTGCCTGGGATACAAGGCCGGAAAGCGTTGATGCGTGGCTCGCTGACTTGAGCGAACTCTCGGCACAAATCTCTTGAATCTGATGCGTTCGTTTCGTCCCATAAATTTACTTGCGGTGTTACAAAATAATTCTTATATCTTATATAAGACTATTGTTAGAAAACAAAAACATCACTATAATTAAAAATGATCGACTGCCAAAAAAAAACGAATTTAAACTGCCGGCAGTTAGATTTTGACAAATTTCAGTCACTTTAAAATTTTTTTGGAGGTCCATCATGAGTACACGTGAGCAACAAATCGCCAAACTTGAAAAAGACTGGGCTGAAAATCCTCGCTGGTTAGGTATCAAGCGTGGCTATACCGCCGCTGAAGTCGTTCGTTTGCGTGGCTCCTTCCCGATTGAATACACCCTGGCCCGTCGCGGTGCCGAGAAACTATGGAACCTGGTCAACACCGAACCCTATGTCAACTGCCTTGGCGCTCTGACCGGCGGCCAGGCCATGCAACAGGTCAAGGCCGGGGTCAAGGCCATCTATCTTTCCGGCTGGCAAGTTGCCGCTGACAACAACAGTTATGCTGCGATGTATCCTGACCAGTCGCTCTACCCGGTCGACTCGGTGCCAAAGGTTGTCGAGCGCATCAACAACACCTTCCGTCGTGCTGACGAGATCCAGTGCTCAAAGAATATTGAAGCGGGCCACAAGGACTACATCGACTATTTCGCCCCGATCGTCGCCGACGCCGAGGCTGGTTTTGGCGGTGTGCTTAACGCCTTCGAATTGATGAAGGCGATGATCCGCTCCGGTGCGGCCGGCGTGCACTGGGAAGACCAACTGGCTTCCGTAAAGAAGTGCGGCCACATGGGTGGCAAGGTTCTGGTACCCACGCAGGAAGCGGTTCAGAAACTGATCGCAGCGCGTTTTGCTGCCGACATCTGCGGCGTACCGACACTGGTAATCGCCCGTACCGATGCCGAAGCCGCCGACCTGCTGACTTCGAACCATGATGACAATGACCAGCCCTTCATCACGGGGGAGCGCACAGCAGAAGGGTTCTACAAGACCAAACCGGGTCTGGCGCAATCGATCTCACGTGCAGTGGCCTACGCGGCCTATGCCGACCTCGTCTGGTGCGAAACCGGCAAGCCGGATCTCGAGTTTGCGCGCAAGTTTGCCGAAGGCGTACATGCCAAATACCCCGGTAAGATGCTCGCTTACAACTGCTCGCCTTCGTTCAACTGGAAAAAGAATCTCGACGATGCGACCATTGCCAAGTTCCAGAAAGAACTCGGCGCCATGGGCTACAAGTACCAGTTCATCACGCTAGCCGGTATTCACAACATGTGGTACCACATGTTCGATCTGGCACAGGACTATGTCGCGCGAGGCATGACCGCCTACGTTGAAAAGGTTCAGGAACCGGAATTCGCGGCACGGGACCGTGGTTATTCCTTCGTATCGCACCAGCAGGAAGTGGGTACCGGGTACTTCGACGAAGTGACCACCGTAATCCAGGGGGGAATTTCTTCCGTAACCGCACTGACCGGATCTACCGAAGAAGAACAGTTCCACTAAGCATTTGCCGACCGCCGTAAGGTGCACCCCAAGGCCGCCTCCGCAAGGGTGCGGCCTTTTTACTTCGACACTTCGCGTCTTCTTCCGCTCATTTGATCTCCCAATAACCCGGTCGACTGTATTCTTCCTTGAGTAAGTCAATGAGTAGTCGAACGCGTAAGGGCAGGTGGCGACGTTGCGGAAATACGGCGTAGATACCCATCACTGGAGCCTGCCAAGCATCGAGCACCGAAACCAGCCTCCCCTCTTGAAGATCCTGACCTACCTCCCACAGCGATCGCCACGCCAGACCCTGGCCGTCAATCGCCCATTCATGCAGTACCGCACCATCATTGCAGGAAAAATCGCCGCTCACCTTCAAGGTCTCAAGCGCATCAGTTTGCGGATCGCGAAAAACCCAGCCGCGTTGTTGACCGAGCGAGAGACAGTTATGTTGAACCAGATCGGACGGAACGCGAGGTGCACCATGCGCCACCAGATAAGCCGGCGCCGCCACCACCATGCGCCGCATTTCACCGAGCCTAACGCTGACCAGACTTGAATCGCTGAGTTCACCGATGCGTACGGCAAAATCAATACCCTCGTTGAAAAGATCGACGAGCCGGTCGGAGAGATCGAGGTCGACGCTGACCTCGCGGTTAGCCGCCATGAAGACGCTGACCAGCGGCGCGACGTGCCGGCGCCCGAAGCCGGCGGGTGCCGACAGGTGCAGATGGCCGCTGGCCTTGACCCCGCCTAGGCTGACCGAGGCTTCAGCGTTGGCCAGGTCGTTGAGAATGCGCTGACAGTCTTCAAGAAAAGCTTGCCCTTCAAAGGTCAGCGACAACTGGCGCGTCGTTCTTGTCAGCAGCCTCACTCCCAGGCGTTCTTCCAGCGCGTCTAGACGACGGCCAA
>JAYSZS010000325.1:0-31694 GCA_043737935.1 Propionivibrio sp.
GCCAGGGAGGGCAAGGTGGCGGTCGAGGGCTGGTCGAAGCTGACTGGTCACGATGTCATCGATCTGGCCAAGAAATGCGAGGACTATGGTGTCGAAGGAATTATCTACACCGATATCGGTCGCGACGGCATGCTTTCCGGCATCAACATCGAGGCCACGGTCAAGCTGGCGCAGGCGCTGATGATCCCAGTTATCGCCAGTGGCGGACTGTCGAGCATGGACGACATCAGGAATCTCTGTGCGGTTGAGCATGAAGGGATTTTTGCCACCATTGCCGGTCGCGCCATCTATGACGGATCGCTCGATTTTGCCGCCGCGCAGGCGGAAGCCGACTGCGCCACACAGCGCTAGTGCATCACTCATTGATCGAAAGCACGGGTAGCCGCTGTGGGACTAGCAAAACGCATCATCCCCTGTCTTGACGTCACCGCCGGTCGGGTGGTCAAGGGCACCAATTTCGTCGATCTGCGCGATGCCGGCGATCCGGTCGAGATTGCCCGACGCTACGATGCGCAGGGCGCCGACGAGGTCACTTTTCTTGACATCACCGCTTCTTCCGATCAGCGCGACATTATCCTGCATATCGTCGAAGCCTGTGCCGCACAGGTCTTCATTCCGCTGACCGTCGGCGGCGGTGTGCGCTCGGTGGCCGATGTGCGTCGGTTGCTCAATGCCGGTGCCGACAAGGTCAGCATGAACACGGCGGCCGTGGACAATCCCGATCTGGTTGCCGAGACTTCGGCCAAGGTGGGCAATCAGTGCATTGTCGTGGCCATCGACGCCAAGCAGGTGGCTCCAGGCCAGTGGGAGGTGTTTACCCACGGTGGGCGGAAGCGCACCGGGCTGGACGCCGTCGCGTGGGCCTGCCGCGTGCAGCAACTCGGTGCCGGAGAAATCCTGCTCACCAGCATGGATCGCGATGGCACCAAGAATGGCTTTGACTTGCCGCTGACCCGCGCGGTTTCCGATGCCGTCGATATCCCGGTGATCGCCAGCGGCGGGGTCGGAAATCTTCAGCATCTGGCCGATGGGGTGACGCAAGGCCGTGCCGATGCGGTGCTGGCGGCGAGTATTTTCCATTTTGGCGAATTTACCGTGCGCCAGGCCAAGGAGTTCATGCGCGAGCGCGGCATCGAAGTGCGTCTGTGAGCGATCTGGACCGCAATACGGGCTGGCTCGATGCGCTCAAGTGGGATGAGAACGAGATGATTCCGGCCATTGCACAAGAGGCAGGGAGTGGCCGTGTCGTGATGTTGGCCTGGATGAACCGCGAATCGCTACAGAAAACGCTGGCCTGCGGTAACGCGGTATACTGGTCTAGGACACGGCAGCGGCTTTGGCATAAGGGAGAGGAATCCGGGCATTTCCAGAAAATTATTTCCATTCGTGCCGATTGCGACGGTGACGTGTTGCTGCTGTCCGTTGAACAGGTGGGCGGGATTGCCTGTCATACGGGTCGGGAAAGTTGCTTCTTTTTCGAATTACAGGGGGAGCACTGGGTTCCCGCTGACCCGGTTTTGAAAGATCCTAAGGAAATTTACGCAAAATGACTACTCACGACATTCTCTATCGTCTTTCCGAAACCCTGGCCACGCGCCGTCACGCCGATCCGGAAACGTCCTACACCGCCAAGCTGATGGCCAATGGCCCGGACTCGATCCTGAAGAAGATTGGCGAGGAATGCGCCGAATTGATCATTGCCGCCAAGGATGGCAAGCGGCTGAATATCGTCTGGGAGTCGACCGACGTGATTTTTCACGTTCTGGTACTGCTGACTTATTATGGCATGGGGATTGAAGATGTGGCCCAAGAACTGCGCCGCCGCGAGGGGGTTTCCGGGATCGACGAAAAGAAGTCACGGAACAAGTAGACCATGGACAACTGCCTTTTTTGCAGGATTGCGCGCGGCGAAATTCCTTCGCGCAAAGTGTATGCCGACGAGGATCTTTTTGCTTTCCACGATATCAATCCGGCGCGCCCGCTACATGTTCTGGTGATACCCAGGCGCCACATTACCTCGCTGGCGACGAGTACCGAAGCCGATACTTTGGTGCTTGGCCGGATGCTCGCCGTCGCCAACCAGTTGGCTACGGAAAACGGCAGTCCGGACGGATTCCGTGTCATTATCAATACTGGTCGCATCGGGCAGCAGGAAGTGCAGCATTTGCATGCACACATCGTCGGCGGGACGGACCCGGTCGGGCCAATGCTCAAACGGGTTTAACGGGCAGGGATAGGGTATCGATGCACTGTATGTCTGTCGCTGGCCTACCCGTTTTCCTCAACCCCGACCCTCTTCCAGAGGGCAAGGAAAGGTTCGAGAGTCGATCGTGCGGCTTTCACGTTAAGGAGATGAATCATGGGTAGTTTCAGTATCTGGCACTGGCTGATCGTTCTGATCATCGTCATGCTTGTATTCGGCACCAAGAAACTGCGCAATATTGGCGCAGATCTCGGCGGCGCCGTGAAGGGCTTCAAGGAGGGCGTAAAGGACGCAGCGGCAGAGAACAACCCGGCGGCTGAAGCGCCTCCGCCTCCACCGCAGCAGGTCGGCGGCGGGCAGACGATCGAGGGCGAGGTCAAGGAAAAGACCAAGTCGTGATTTGGTGCAGTTGAGGAGACCGACGTGAGGAGTTGGGAGATGTCCACTCATGGTTCGGGCATTCCTTGCGCACGCTTCGCTTATAACACTTGACTCCTCACTTCTCACTGAACCTATGTTCGATGTCGGCTTCTCCGAACTGATCGTTATTGCCATCGTTGCTCTGGTGGTGATTGGACCTGAGCGTCTGCCCAAGGTGGCGCGTACGGTCGGGCATCTGCTCGGGCGCATGCAGCGTTATGTCAATGATGTCAAAACCGACATCAGCCGAGAAATGCAACTCGATGAACTGAAGAAGCTGCAAGCCGAAGTGAAGGATTCAGCACGCAGCTTCGAGCGAAGCATGAGCAGTGAGTTTCAGGAGCTTCAAAAGGCTGTCGATCCGACGGCGGCGCCAGTCGACCTGGGACTTTCACCGTCAGTGACGGCAGGCGTGACGGCAGCCGGGTCACAGAAAATGACGCCGCTGGTGACCGGCGAGTCTACTGACCGTGCGGGAACTGTAGAGTCCAATGCATCTGCCAGTCCGGCACCCAAAGCATGAACGCCGCATGAGGCAGCCGGAAGACACTTTTCTCTCGCATCTCTTCGAGTTGCGCGACCGCCTGATTCGGGTTCTGCTCTCCATCGGTATCGTATTTCTTTGCCTGTTCCCCTGGGCCAAGGATCTTTACGCACTTCTCGCCAAGCCACTACTGGCTTCCCTGCCACAGGGCGGACAGATGATTGCCACCGACGTGGTTGGTGTTTTTCTGGTGCCGATGAAGGTGACACTGATGCTCGCCTTCCTGATTGCCCTGCCTTACGTTCTTTATCAGATCTGGGCCTTCGTCGCGCCTGGCTTGTATGCTCATGAGAAAAGGCTGGCGCTGCCGTTGGTGGCGGCCAGCGTCGTCCTGTTCTTTATCGGGATGGCCTTCGCGTATTTTCTGGTTTTTCCGACGGTATTTGGCTTCATGGCCAAGGTCGCGCCGGAAGGTGTCGCCTGGATGACCGATATCGAAAAGTATCTCTCTTTTGTGTTGGGCTCCTTTTTAGCCTTTGGCGTGACTTTCGAGGTACCGGTGGTGGTGATCGTTCTGGTGCAGATGCGCATTGTCAAGCTCTCCAAACTCAGGGAATGGCGCCCGTACGTGATTGTCGGCGCGTTCGTGGCCGGCGCCATCTTCACCCCGCCGGACGTGATTTCTCAGCTCATGCTGGCCATTCCGCTTTGCCTGCTTTATGAATTGGGGATGTTGATGGCTCGCTTTGTCGACAAGCCGGACGCCGATCCGGCAGCCTCGGAGCAAAGTCCGGACTAGACCTGAACTACTCGCGTTCGCGGCGCAGTGGTGGCCGTTTGCCGATGCGGATGGTGGTGTCGAATAGCGTTTTCTGACGGCGCAGCTTGAAGGGAATCATCTCGCCGGGTTTCTGACTGGCGATCAGATCGAGCATGACCTGCGGATTCTTGACGGATTGATCACCGACCAGCAGCAGGATATCGCCCGGTTTGATGCCTCCCACGTCAGCCGGGCTGCCGCGCTGGACGCCGGCGATCAGCGCGCCGTTCGCGTCGGGCAGGCCGAAGGACTCGGCAAGCTCCTGGGTGATCTCCTGCACTTCGACACCAATCCAGCCACGCGTTACCGAGCCGCTCTGGATGATCTGTTCCATGACGTTCCTGGCGGTTGATATCGGAATGGCAAAGCCAATGCCGAGCGAACCGCCGGTCCGCGAATAAATCGCCGAGTTGATGCCAACCAGATTGCCCCGACTGTCGACCAGCGCACCGCCCGAATTGCCGGGGTTGATGGCGGCGTCGGTCTGGATGAAATTTTCGAAGGTATTGATGCCCAGATGCGAGCGTCCGAGGGCCGAGACGATGCCCATGGTCACCGTCTGGCCGACGCCGAAGGGATTGCCGATTGCCAGCACGACATCGCCGACAATGACATTGTCCATCTGGCCGAGGGTAATCGCCGGCAATTTCAGCAATTTGACTTTTTCAGGGTCGATCTGCAGCACGGCAAGATCGGTCTCCGGGTCGCCGCCGACCAGACGGGCATTCAGGTTGTGCCCGTCGTTGAGCGTCACCTCGATCTGGTCGGCACCGTCGACCACATGGTAATTGGTAAGAATGAAGCCGCTCGGGCTGACAATGACGCCTGAACCCAGCCCCGACCTGGTTTGTCCTTGAGCATCCGGGCGTTCGCCAAAAAAGTGGCGGAACAGCGGGTCGTCGATCAGCGGGTGGCGCGGCATCCTGATTTTTTGCGAAGTAAAAATATGCACCACGGAGGGCAACGCTTTTCTGGCCGCATCGCGGTAGGAGCCGGTAGCAATGACCGGTTCGCCAGCGCTCGGGGATTCCTGCAAGGCGACAATGCCTTGGTTGTAGCCGAGCGGTTTGCCCAGCCATTCGGGCTTGAGGGTACTGACGACAAAAAGAACGGCAAGACTAACCGTGACGGTTTGTGCAAAAATCAACCAGAGTCTGCGCATGGAAAGCCCAATGATGAAACGTGAACAACTGACGCGCTATCTTGACGAACTGCTTGAATCGGCGCGCTATAAGGATTATTGCCCAAACGGACTGCAAGTGGAAGGACGTGGCGACGTGCAGCGTATCGTCGCCGGCGTTACCGCCAGCCAGGCGCTGGTCGACGCGGCCATTGCGCGCGGGGCAGATACCCTGCTCGTGCATCACGGCTGGTTCTGGCGCGGCGAGGATGGACGGGTGACCGGATTTCGCAAGGCGCGCATGCAGGCGCTGCTGAAGCACGACATCAATCTGATCGGCTATCACCTGCCGCTCGATAGTCACGTCGAATTCGGCAACAACGCGCAACTGGCCAAACGCCTGGGCTGGACGGTCGAGGGGCGTTTCGGCGAGCAGGATCTCGGCTGGTATGGCCGCACGTCGGCGCCGACAACACTTTTTGACCTGACCAGCAAAGTCGCTGCGCAATTGCAGCGTGAGCCTCAGGTCATCGGCGAGGCAACCAAGCCGGTGAGCCGTATTGCCTGGTGTTCGGGGGGGGCGCAAGGCCTTTTCGAGCAGGCGATAGCACAGCGCGTCGACGTCTATCTGAGCGGAGAGATTTCCGAGCAGAATGTCCATCTGGCGCGTGAATCGGGCGTCGCCTATATGGCCGCCGGACACCACGCCACCGAGCGTTACGGGGTGCAGGCGCTGGCTGCGCATCTGGCCGCTCGCTTTGGCCTGCAGTGCGAGTTTGTCGATATCGATAATCCGGTTTGAGGTAGATATTTCCACAAGGAGTAATAAGGAATATCCATTTTTCAGGGGAGTTGGCATGAACCATGTTTTTCCACCTGCTGCGCAGGTTGTACTTCACGTCGCCGGCCGCGCGGCGCTCTTTCCGGTGCGTCGCGTTTATTGCGTCGGGCGCAATTACGCCGATCATGCAGCAGAAATGGGTGCTGATACGCGCGAGCCGCCATTCTTCTTCAGCAAGCCGGCGGATGCGCTGGTGCCCGGCGGCGGCGAGGTCACCTATCCGCCAATGACCAGCAATCTGCAGCATGAAGTCGAACTGGTTGTGGCACTGGGCAAGGGCGGTTCCCGCATACCACCCGATCAGGCGCTGGAATACGTGTTTGGCTTTGCCGTTGGTTTTGATCTGACCCGGCGCGATCTTCAGTCGCTCGCCAAGGACAAGGGGCATCCGTGGGACATGGGCAAAGGTTTTGACCAGAGCGGGCCGATCAGTGACGTTCAGCCGGTGGCTGTGGTCGGTCATCCGGGTCAGGGCGCCATCTGGCTCAAGGTCAACGGCGAGTTGCGGCAAAGCGGAGAGCTTGCTCAGATGTCATGGAAGGTGGCCGAAGTGATCGCCAACCTTTCAAATTATGTTTGCCTGGCGCCGGGCGACCTGATCTTTACCGGGACGCCGGCGGGCGTATCGACGGTAGTGCGCGGCGATGTGCTCGAAGGCGGCGTTGAAGGCGTTGGCGAGTTGACGGTCAGGATCGTTTGATGCAGCGCGCGTCGTGGTGGGAGTTGAGGTGCGAGAAAACATGAAAACCAGCTACCGGACCATCCCGGCTTACGTCACCAAGGACGGCTCGGAAATCCGCGAATTGATACATCCGGCCATTCACGGCAATGCCCGACAGAGTCTGGCCGAGGCGATCATTCAGCCGGGTGAGAAAACGCAATTGCACCGGCACCCGATGAGCGAAGAGTTGTATCACGTCACGCAGGGTAATGGAATCATGCGCCTCGGCGAAATCAGCCTGCTCATCGGGGCCGGCGATACGGTGCACATTGCACCCGGAGTGGCGCACTGCGTGCAGGCGACAGGTGAATCACCCCTGCACATTCTTTGCTGTTGCAGCCCGGCCTATCGTCATGAGGATACGGTGATGCTGTAGCGCCTCAGGGCCAGTGCGCCAATCAATGCGTTGAACTTGAGGATACCCCGCGCCAGTCAATACACTGTCATGCGAGCCTTCAGCCGCCGTTCCGGCTACCGTCGAAACGCGCACTGTTTAACGAAATGCGCTAGCCTGAGTCTACCTGTCTTTCCCTTTGGCGCGCCCATGTTTTTACAACAGTCCCGTCTGATTCTGCTCCATGCGGCACCGATGCTGGTTGCCCAGATGGCCTCGATGGGCATGATGGTGATCGACACCGTACTGCTTGGCCATTACGGCACCGAGGATCTTGCGGCGGTGGCGGTTGGCGGCGGGATTTACATCGCGGTGATCTTCGCGCTGGTCGGTATCCTGCAGGCGGTATCGCCGATGGTCGCCCAGCTTAAGGGGGCCGGGCGCCAGGTCGAGATCGCCGGCACCTTGCAGCAAGCCTTATGGCTGGCTTTGCTGCTTGCCGTACCGGGCGTCGTCTTTCTGCATCACCCGGACGCCCTGCTTTCCCTGTCGGACATCGAGCCCGGCGTCGAGTCCAAGGCGCGTGCCTATCTTGCCCTGCTGGCCTGGGGAATGCCTGCCGCACTGCTTTATCGAACGTTCTACGCGTTCAGCAACGCGCTGGGCCGGCCTCGCCCGCTGATGCTGATCTCTCTGGGCGGCACGCTGCTGCATGGCGTCCTGGCCTGGCTGCTGGTGACCGGGCGACTCAGTGCCGAGGGGATGGGTGCCGAGGGGATGGGTGCTTTGGGCTGTGCGATCTCGAATGCCGTGGTGAGCTGGTTTGCGCTGTTGTGCGGCGCCCTCTACATGGTCTTCAGCAAACCTCTGGCCGTCTATCGCTTGCTGCATGGCTGGCAGCGCCCGCGTCTGGAAACATTGAAAGAGATGGTGCGACTGGGGCTGCCGATGGGCTTTTCAAACTTCGTCGAAATTTCATCCTTCACGCTGATCTCGCTCTTCGTCGCGCAACTTGGCGCAACGGTCGTCGCCGGGCATCGCGTCGTCGCCAATCTGGCGGCCGTCTGTTACATGCTGCCACTGGCGTTGGCCATTGCCACACTGGCGCAGGTCGGGCTGGCGGTGGGCGCGCGTGACTGGCGCCGAGCACAGGTGTCCGCCGGCGCCGGACTGCTGCTCGCCGGCACTCTGTCTATCGGCCTGGGTTTCATGCTTTGGCTGAGCGAAGCCGCACTGGTGAATGCCTTCAGCAGCGACCCGGCAGTGCGCCTGGTATCCCTCTCGCTGATTGTCTACGTGGCCATTTATCAGGTGTTCGATGCGCTGCAAACCGTTGCCGCCTATGCCCTGCGCGGCTACAAGATCACCTTCGTTCCGATGTTCGTGCACCTCGTCTGTTTCTGGGGGATTGGTCTATTCGGCGGCTGGTGGCTGGCCTTTCACGCGGCCCGGCCGATGGGGGTCGCCGGCTTTTGGTTAGCCTCGCTGGTCAGCCTGGTGCTGGCGGCGGCACTACTCGGCGGGCTACTGTGGCGAAGAGTGCGAATCTTGCCGGATTAGTACGGGCTGTAACTTGGAAGGCGCAGCGAATGGCAACCTTGTTATGTCTGCCTGCGCCGCGTGCGATTGGATCGACAGAGTCAAGCGCCGAGCCATTCCAGGCGCAGCCTATTTGTCTTCCCGCCGAGCGTAAGTTTAGCCGTCTCGGCCGGCGGCGGATCGAGGCGAACCTTGAATTCCATCAATTCATCGCGCCGGAAAGCGTTCACCTTTGATGCTGTCGCCTGGCTGATGACGGGCGAGTTGCCGGTCAATGCTCGTCGGTGTTACGCGCAGGCCGTCGATGGCGAGCAGGATATCCCCGGCGCAAAGACCGGCGGCTTGCGCTGCGCCCTGGCTGTAAACGGTGGCCAGCTTGAGTTTGTTATTTTCGCTGGCGGTCCTGATGCCGAGCGAAGGGATCTTTGCTGCTTCCCAGTCCAGCTTGATAGCAAAGGGCGCGAGCATTTTCTTCAGAAACGAAAAAGGGGCTCAATTATTGAGCCCTTTTACTGAAAGCTTGCGCAATAATGCGGTACTGCCAGATGAATTTAGACAGTTTGCGAGGCTGATCGGAGAGCGCTCGATGGTGAAGTTTGAATGGGATGCGGCAAAGGCCGATGTCAACATTGAGAAGCATGGTGTATCGTTCGATGAAGCCGAATCGGTGTTTCTCGATCCCTTGGCGATATCCGGTCCCGATCCAGACCATTCCGTCGGGGAGTCACGCTACATTACTTTTGGAATGTCAAGCCTTGGCTGCCTGCTTGCGGTTTCGCACTCCCACCGTCCACGGGCAATTCGCATCATTAGCGAACTGCGACTGACACGTGCCGAAAGGAAACTGTATGAAGAAAACTAAAGTTGAAATGCGCGCCGAGTACCAGCGGTCCGACTTCAAAAAACTCGAACGTGGAAAGTTCTTCAAGGAAGTGGCCAAGGGGACGGGGGTGGCACTGATTGATCCGGTAATAGCCAAGTCTTTCCCGACGTCGGAAGCAGTGAATGAAGCATTGCGCAATTTGCTTACCCTCACCGAGCAAACCTCACGCATCACGGCTCGCTCAAAGCGAGCGTCCCGTAAACGGGTCGCCGCCTAAGCGGTGAAAGGGGCAGGGGCCTCTTTCTTTTTCTCTAATAGCGGAAGTCGGGTTAACACGGGCTGAGCAGCGAATGGCACCCTTGTCTTGTCAGCCTGCGCTGCGCGCAATTGGTTCTGCAGAGTCAAACGCCGAGCCATTTCCTGCGTAGCCGATCGGTCTTCCCGCTGAGCGTGAGTTTTGCCGTCTCGGCTGGCGGCGGGTCGAGGCGAACCTCGAATTCCATTAGTTCGTCGCGCCGGAAGGCGTGCACCTTGATGCTGTCGCCGGGCTGGTGGCGTGCAAGTTGTCTATCGACGTTCGCCGGTGTTACGCGCAGACCGTCGATGGCGAGCAGGATGTCTCCGGCGGAAAGCCCGGCGGCTTGCGCTGCGCCCTGGCTGTAAACGGTCGCCAGTTTGAGTTCGTTGTATTCGCTGGCGGTTTTGATGCCGAGCGAGGGGGTCTTGGCCGGTTCCCAGTCCAGCTTGATAGCAAAGGGCGCGAGCAGTTTCTTCAGCGGCAATTCACCCGTGCCGTGCACGGCATCGGCAAAGAATCGCAGTAAATTGATCCCGGAAAGCTCTTCGCTGATCAGCCGGATATCGTCCTCAGCGACCCCGATGCCGGTTTTCCCGTGGCGCTGCCAGAGCGCGCGCATGGTGTCGTCGAGGGAGATTTTCCCATGGGTTTTACGGCGTAGTGTGAGATCGAGGGCGAGTGCGACCAGCGCTCCCTTGGCGTAGTAGCTGACCACCGCATTGGGGGTATTTTCGTCGGGTCGGTAAAACTTGCTCCAGGCATCGAAGCTCGATTCGGCCAGTGTTTGCTGTCGGCGACCGGGGCCGCGCTTGACGTTGCCGATCGTTTTGGCGGTAAGTTCGAGCCAGTCCTTGAGTTCGATGACACCGCTACGCAAGAGGGCCAGATCGTCGTAATACGAGGTAAAACCTTCAAAAGCCCAGAGCAGCGTCGTGTAGTTTTCGCGGTCAAGCTGGTAGGGCATGAACGCCGCCGGCTTGATGCGCTTGACGTTCCAGGTATGGAAGTATTCGTGGCTGCATAGCCCGAGGAAGGTCCGATAGCCCTCGCTGAGGCCCTGCATTCCGGGGTAAGGCAGGTCGTTGCGCGAGCAGAGCAGGGCGCTCGAGGCGCGATGTTCGAGCCCGCCATAGCCTTCGCCGACGGCGGTGACGAGAAAAACGTAGCGCGACATCGGCGCCGGTTCGCCGAAGAAACGAATCTGCCATTCGCAGATGCGCTTGAGGTCGGCGCCGAGGCGCTCCATATCGCAGTCGTGCCGGCCGCTGATGGCGATTTCGTGGGGTACGCCGCAAGCCAGGAAGCGGGCTACGGTGAAGCGGCCCATTTCGACCGGGTGGTCGATCAGCTCGTCGTAGCTGGCGGCGCGGTAGAGTCCGAAGCCGTGCGGCCTGTCGCAACCTTGTTCACTGCGTGCAGTTTCGAGAGCGGTGGCGATTCGCCAATCCCGGCAAGCGCTGTCTGTCGGCGGCTGGATGTCGAGCAGACAGGGGGCGTCCTCGTGTCCCTGTACGCGCAGGAAGACGCTGGTGCCGTTGAAGAAGGCGTGCGTCTGGTCAAGATGGGCGCCGCGTACCGAGAGATCCCAGGCATAGATCTCGGCGATGACGGTGATCGGCACGCCGTGCCTGATCGACCCGGCCTGCCAAGTGTGCTTGTCGATCTTTGTCAGGCAAAGCGGCTTGCCGCCGGACTCGGCACGAATCGCCACTATGTGCCGGGCAAAGTCGCGGATCAGGTAGCTGCCGGGAATCCAGGCCGGCAACGCGAAGCGCTGGCCGGCCGGGTCGGGGTTCTCCACACAGCAGCGGACTTCAAAGGTATGCGCCTGCATGCTCAGGGGCTGGATGGAATAACGGATCGGGGTTTTTTTCATGAGTCGATAAGTCGGGACGATGTCAGACGGATTGTACGTTCAAGCGCCTGCAATCGGCGGATCCTGCTTTTGGGCTAAACCTCGCGCTGGCTACGCAACATCCTTGCCTGGTCAATACCTCCAGAAAATTTCAGAGTGTGTCCAGAGTCTGCCTTGTTCTTCGTGCATCAGGCCATCTCGCAATGCCGTCAGGGGTCAAATGTGACTCTGAAACAAAAAGGTTTCAGCATAAAAGCCGGAGAGTTGTGATAAAGTAATGGGGCTGAATCCAGCTGATAACGATACTGCCAAGCCCTCTCAGGTTGAACGATGCCCCTTCCTCCACCCAGCGCAGAGCGCACCCGCCTACATCAACGCCGCGTCAATTTTGAGGGTTTCAAGCGGGCCGACGGCTTGTGGGACATTGAAGCACGTCTGGTGGATACCAAGGATCAGGACTATCCGCTGTCGTCCGGACTGCTCAAGCCCGGCGAGGCAGTGCACGACATATCGGTGCGGGTAACCATCAACCGCAAGATGACCATTCTCGAGGCGGCGAGCTGCTCGGATGCCACCCCCTACATGGGTTACTGCAATACCATTCCGCCGGATTACTCACGGGTTGTCGGCCTGAATTTGTTCAAGGGTTTTTTCAAGGCGGTTAAGGAGATGTTCGGCGGGACGCGCGGCTGTGCGCACCTGAGCGAACTGCTGATGTTCCTGCCTACTGCCGCGTTGCAGACAATTGCCAGTGAAGTGCCCGATAATGCCGATAGCCAGCATAAGCCCTTTCAGCTTGATCGTTGCCACGCACTGGTTTCGCATTCGGAAACGGTTCAGCGTTATTACCCGCGCTGGTATCGCAACCAAAACCCCGGGTAGGGGATCCTGCCTAAAGATGGTCATTTAAATCTTCAATCCAAGCAAGGAAAGCGCATGAAAATTCATGAATATCAGGGGAAAGAACTTCTCAAGAAGTTCGGCGTAGTCGTTCCGCGCGGTGTTTTTTGCAACTCGGTTGATGATGCCGTCAAAGCGGCTGAATCATTGGGTGGCAAGGTCTGGGTGGTAAAAGCCCAGATCCATGCGGGCGGCCGCGGCAAGGGTGGCGGCGTCAAGGTCGCCAAGTCGCTGGACGAAGTGCGGCAGTACGCCGGACAGATCCTCGGCATGCAACTGGTTACGCACCAAACCGGCCCGGTGGGCCAGAAGGTTCGTCGTTTGCTCATCGAGGAAGGTGCCGACATCAAGAAGGAATACTATGTCGCCGCCCTGACCGATCGTGCCACACAGAAGGTGGCCATGATGGCCTCTTCCGAAGGCGGCATGAACATCGAGGAAGTGGCGCACAACACGCCCGAGAAGATCCTCAAGGTCTTCATCGATCCGGCGATCGGTCTGACCGACGCGCAAGCCAGCGAGCTGGCCAACGGCATCGGCGTTCCTGCGGCTTCCGTCGGCAAAGCGGTCGAAGCGCTCAAGGGGCTTTACCAGTGCTACATGGAAACCGATGCTTCATTGGCGGAAATCAACCCGTTGATCCTCGAAGGCAACGGCAACATCAAGGCACTCGACGCCAAGTTCAACTTTGATTCCAACGCACTGTATCGTCAGCAGGAGATCGTCGCCTTCCGCGACCTCGACGAAGAAGATCCCGATGAACTGGAAGCCTCCAAATTCGATCTCACCTACATCGCGCTCGACGGCAATATCGGCTGTCTGGTGAACGGTGCCGGTCTGGCCATGGCCACCATGGACACGATCAAGCTGTTTGGTGCCGAGCCGGCTAATTTCCTCGACGTCGGCGGCGGCGCAACGACCGAGAAGGTGACCGAAGCGTTCAAGATCATGCTCAAGAACCCGAAGGTCAAAGGCATTCTGGTCAACATCTTCGGCGGCATCATGCGTTGCGACACGATCGCCAACGGTGTCGTTGCTGCTGCCCGTGAAACCCATTTGTCGGTACCGCTGGTGGTGCGCATGAAGGGTACCAACGACGATCTGGGAAAGCAGATCCTGAAGGATTCCGGTCTGCCGATTATTACGGCTGATTCCATGGCTGAAGCCGCCACCAAGATCGTTGCTGCGGTCAAGTAAGGAGCCACAATATGTCAATTCTGATCAACAAAAACTCCAGAATCATCACCCAGGGCATCACCGGCAAGACCGGTCAATTCCACACCGAAAAGTGTCAGGAATACGCCAATGGCAAAAATTGCTTCGTCGCGGGTGTCAACCCGAAGAAGGCCGGCGAATCGATTTTTGATATCCCGATCTTCGGCTCGGTCAAGGAAGCTGCGACGCAAACCGGTGCCACCGTCTCGGTCATCTACGTTCCGCCCCCCGGCGCGGCTGCCGCAATCTGGGAAGCGGTCGAAGCCGACCTCGATCTGGTCATCTGCATCACCGAAGGCATTCCGGTTCGCGACATGCTCGAAGTGCGCAACAAGATGAAAAAGCGGGAATCCGCTGGTGGCAAAAAAGTGCTGCTGCTCGGCCCGAACTGCCCGGGTGTTATTACGCCGGAAGAAGTCAAGATCGGCATCATGCCTGGCCACATCCACCTCAAGGGTCGCATCGGCGTCGTTTCGCGCTCCGGTACGCTGACCTATGAAGCGGTAGGCCAATTGACCGAAATCGGACTGGGTCAATCTACAGCGGTTGGTATCGGTGGCGATCCGATCAACGGTCTCAAGCACATCGATATCATGCGTCTGTTCAACGACGATCCCGATACCGACGCCGTGATCATGATCGGTGAAATCGGCGGTCCCGATGAAGCCGATGCGGCAGTCTGGTGCAAGGCCAACATGAAGAAGCCGATCGTTGGCTTCATCGCCGGTGTTACCGCACCAGCCGGCAAGCGCATGGGCCACGCCGGTGCGCTGATTTCCGGCGGTGCCGATACGGCCAATGCCAAGCTGGCCATCATGGAAGAGTGTGGTTTCACGGTGACGCGCGACCCCTCGGAAATGGGCAAGCTGCTCAAGGCGCTGCTGAAGTAGACTTTGTTTCATCGGCTAAAAAGGGCAGACTGCGGTCTGCCCTTTTTTTCGATTCCTTCCGGGCCGCTTCTCATCAGCACAAATCCAGCTTCAATAAGGCATCAGCGATGAAGGCGGCCTGGATGCAATGCCGGAAAATATCTTGCCCCGGTTTCCCCGGTTTTTTTACAGTATTTTGGAGGATTTATGCCCTTGTTTTTAAATGAAGCCGATGTTCGTCAATTGCTGACCATGCCACTGGCCATCGAGGCGGTTGAAGAAGCGCATCGCGAACTCTCGCTCGCCAATGCCGTCGACGTGCCGCGCCAGCGTACGCGTTTGCCGAAGACGGCGCTGCACATTCTGCAGGGGGCACTGCCAGGGCGCGATGCCATCGGTTACAAGGCTTACACCAGCAACCGTTCAGGTGTCCGTTTTCTGGTTCATGTTTTCAGCGTGTCGACCGGGATGTTGCGTGTCGTACTCGAAGCCAATCTGTTGGGCATGATGCGTACCGGGGCGGCTTCGGGGGTGGCCACCCGCGCTCTGGCCCGGCCCGATGCCGAAGTGTTAGGGCTCTTTGGCGCTGGATGGCAGGCTGAAGGGCATATCGAGGCCATTGCCGCTGTGCGTCCGCTACGCCGGGTCAAGGTTTTTGCGCGTAACGCGGTGCATTTGGCAGCGTTTTGCAGAAAGATGTCGGAGCGCCTGGGAATCGATGTGGCTGCGGCCTCATCGGCGGAAGAAACGGTGCGCGACAGTGCCATTGTCAGCACCGTTACGACTACGGCGACCCCCTTGTTTGATGCGAAGTGGTTGTCGCCGGGGACGCACATCAATGCGGCGGGATCGAATTCTCTGATTCGGCGTGAAGTCGGCGAGGACGTCCTTAACAGCAGTCGCCTCATCGTCGTCGACAGCGTCGAGACGGCGCTCAAAGAGGCGGGGGATCTCCTGCCCGCCCTCGAAAAGGGTCGCCTGAGTGAGCGCCAACTGGTCGAACTGGGTGATGTGCTTAGCGGGCGTCATCCTGGCCGAACTTCGCCTGAAGAGATCACGCTGTTCGAGTCGCAGGGCATGGCCATACAGGACATCGCGCTGGCGGTGCGCATCGAGGCACTGGCGCGCGAGCGTGGCGTGGGAATCAGACTGCCTTATGGGGACTCAAAGTTGAATGCTTAAAGCGTCGACCGAGTTCAGCTTGTATGATTTTAAAAAGCTTTTTTTGGGTGAATTCGTGTGTTCTGGTGACCTGCGGATTTGCTTTTAAGTTTTTTGTGTTTGTTAGAATATTCAGCCGGATTGACCGATCTCTTGCAGAACTGTAAGAATGCACTATAGACTGCTGTTTCTCCTTCTAATTTTTTTATCGAAGGGAGCATTAAAAAGACAACGGATGCTTTAGCAGGGCTCAAAAGAGCGGTCTTGTAGATTCTTCAGGGGGTAAGTATGCGCAAGGCGGGATTCTGGAAGACTGACTGGTTCCTCGGCCTGGTGGTCAGTTGCGTCATGCTTTTTGCGGCCAGCAGCGAGCTGATTCGCAGTCTGGAACGTAAGGCCTATGATCTCGGCGTTCAGGCATCGAGCCGTACCCCGCTTGATCGAGTGGCGGTTATCGCCATTGACGATGCCTCAATTGCTAATATCGGGCGCTGGCCATGGCCGCGTGACCGCCTGGCCAAAATGACCGATCTGCTGGCGGCCGGCAAGGCCCGGGTGGTGGCCAACACGGTTTTCTTCTTCGAGCCGCAGATCGATCCTGGATACATCTACGTCACGCGACTGCTCGATATTCATAAGCAGGCCGCAGAGAACAATGAGTCATCGCCCCGAATGGAGCAGATCGGCGGTGTGCTCAACGAAGCCGAACTGGCGTTGAATACGGATCGCATTCTGGCCGAAAGCATCGGCAAGGCGGGCAATGTCCTGTTACCCATGCTGTTTGTGCTGGGTGAGCCGAAAGGACGGCCGGACAAGGATTTGCCGGAGTTCGTCACACGCAACAAGCTGTCGCAGGTCGCTGACATCAGTGGCGATGTCTGGCCAACACTTTCGCTGCAAGTGCCGATCGAAGCGTTTGGCGTCAAGGCCGTAGCCATTGGCCACCTTAACGCCAATTCCGATGTCGATGGTGCCATACGTGCCGAGCCCCTGGTGTTGCGCCATTACGATCAGTATTACCCTTCGTTGTCGCTGATGATTGCAGCGAAGAGCCTGAATCTCGGTGCAGCCGATATTCGCGTAGCGCTGGGCAAGGAAGTTCGTCTCGGCAATCTGCTTATTCCGACCGATGCGGAAACGCAGATGAATACGTTTTTCTACAAGGATCATGAGGGCAAGCCGGCGTTTCAGGTTGACTCCTTCTATGACGTATTGACCGGCAAGATTCCGGCCAGCAAATATCAGGATAAAATCGTTCTCATCGGAGCCACGGCTTCCGGTGTGGGTAGCACACAGGTGACGCCGGTTTCACCGGCCATGCCGCCGGTGCTGACCCTGGCGCATGCCGTTTCAAGCATTCTGCAGGAGCATTTCTTCGTTACCCCAGCGTGGGGTGTGTGGGCCTCGCTTGGTGTTTTCTTGCTGGTTGCCGTCTATCTGATCGCCCTTTTGCCACGGCTTTCGGCCGGCGTTGGTGCCATGACTACGGCGCTTATTCTGGCGACCCTGATTGGTGCGCATTTTGCCTTGATGGTGGGCAGTGCGCTGTGGATTCAGTTGATGGCGTCGGCGACCCTGTTGCTGGTCGGCCATCTCCTGCTGACGACCAAACGCTTCCTGATGACCGAGCGCGGCAAGGAAAAATCGGAAGCCGATTCGGCCGAGTCGAACCGCATGCTTGGTCTTGCCTTCCAGGGCCAGGGTCAACTCGACATGGCCTTCGACAAGCTTCGCAAGTGCCCACTCAACGATGCGCTGATGGAGAATCTCTACAATCTGGCCCTCGATTTTGAACGCAAACGACAGTTCAACAAGGCCGAAGCGGCGTTCCGTTACATGGCCGATTACAACCCGAAGTTCCGCGACGTTGAACAACGCCTCAATCGTGCCAAGGCGCTGTCGGAAACCGTCATGCTAGGGGGTTCCGGAGGGCGGGCCAACGCCAGTACACTGATGCTCGGTGGCGGACAGGTCGAGAAGCCGATGCTGGGTCGTTATCAGATCGAAAAAGAGTTGGGCAAAGGAGCCATGGGCGTGGTCTATCTTGGACGCGATCCAAAGATCAACCGGGTGGTGGCGATCAAGACCATGGCGCTGTCGCAGGAGTTTGAAGAAGACGAGTTGGCCGACGTAAAGGAACGTTTCTTCCGCGAGGCAGAAACTGCCGGTCGTCTCAACCACCCGAATATCGTTACCATGTACGACGCCGGAGAAGAGCACGATCTGGCCTATATCGCCATGGAATTCCTCAAGGGCCGCGACCTGGTTCCCTACACCAAACCCGGGCAATTGTTACCGCTGCCGCAAGTCGTGAGTATCGTTGCTCGGGTAGCCGATGCGCTGTCCTACGCGCATAGCAACAACGTCGTTCACCGAGACGTGAAGCCCGCCAACGTGATGTACGAACCCGAGTCGGACCAGGTCAAGGTTACCGACTTCGGAATTGCGCGCATCACCGATTCATCAAAAACCAAGACGGGCATGGTGCTCGGTACGCCGAGCTATATGTCGCCTGAACAGTTGTCGGGCAAAAAGATCGACGGACGCTCCGATTTGTTTTCGTTGGGTGTTACGCTTTATCAGATGACTTGCGGCAAATTGCCGTTTGTCGGCGAATCGATGGCGCAACTGATGTTCAAGATTGCCAATGAGGCTTACCCCGACTGTCGTGCGGTGAATCCGCAGGTACCGGATGGCCTGGCAGCCGTTATTGATCGTGCGTTGAGCAAGGACCTGGCGCAGCGCTATCAAACAGGTGAAGAAATGGCGCGTGATTTGCGCGCATGCATGCATCTGGCATCAGCTCAACACCCGGATGTCGATATCCAGTTATAAGGAGACGATTTGGACAGCACGATAAGCAACGCTCTTGAAATCGTTCTCCGAACTGATTCGGGAATGGTCAGAGGGCATAACGAAGATGCAGTATTTGCCAATCCGAATCAGGGGTTTGTGATACTGGCCGATGGCATGGGGGGGTATAACGCTGGCGAGGTAGCGAGCGGCATGGCTACCATGCTGCTATCCACCGAGCTGGAAACGGCGTTTGCCGCCAAGCCGCCGCACGAGATTGACAGAGCGAGTGGCCAGTCGCTTGCCCGTCGCTATATTCTGGACAAGATGGCGATGACCAACTCGGCCATCTATAAAACGGCGGAAAGCCAGCCCCAGTATGCCGGAATGGGGACGACGCTGGTTATGGCCCTGTTTTACGACGATCGGGTAACGGTGGCGCACATTGGCGATTCGCGGCTTTACCGCTTGCGCGGCGAAACCTTCAGTGCGATCACGCGCGACCACTCGTTGCTTCAGGAGCAGATCGATAGCGGTATGATCTCCGCCGAAGAGGCCAAGTTCTCCCAGAACAAAAATCTGGTTACGCGGGCGCTGGGCGTGGACCCTGAAGTTGAAACCGAGATTCGCGACTACCCGGTGTTGCCTGGCGATATTTATCTGTTGTGTTCGGATGGTCTCAACGACATGGTTGAGGATGAGGAAATCCATCTTACCCTGCAGATGCTGGCGGCCAATCTGGAACTGGCGGCAACGCAACTCATTCAAATGGCCAACGACAATGGCGGACGTGATAACGTTTCGGTAATTCTGGTCAAGGTTCTGCGCGAGTTTCCTGCCAACAGGAGCGGGTGGTCAAAATTTATGGCATGGTTTAGATAAGGACGGAAAAGCGATGGCTAAGCTGATACTGAGCATGGACGGTCTGGTTCTCAAGGAAATTCCGCTGACCAAGGAGCGGATGAGCATTGGCCGCAAGGCAAGCAACGATATCCAGATCGATAATCTGGCGATCAGTGGTGAGCATGCGGCAGTGGTAACAATCCTCAATGATTCCTTCCTTGAAGATCTGAACAGCACCAATGGTACGCTGGTCAATGGTCAGCCAGCAAAAAAGCATTTCCTGAAAAACGGCGATGTCATCGAGCTTGGCAAGTACAAGCTCAAGTATGTTGCCGAGCAGGTGCAGCAGGTTCAGGAGGCCGACTTTGAAAAGACCATGATCCTGAGGCCGAATACCTTGAAGCCGCCACCTGTTCCAGAACAGCCTTTTGCCAGTCCGGCTGAGGTTAAAAGTACCTTTGCCGACTCACCCGCTGGCAAGACGCCACCGCCGCTAGCCGCGGCTTCCCCTCTGACGGTAGCCGCGGCCACCGGAGCGATCCAGATACTCAATGGTGTTAGCGCCGGACGTGAGCTTGAACTGACCAAGACCCTGACCACCCTCGGCAAACCCGGCGTCCAGGTGGCGGTGATCGCGAGGCGACCGCAAGGCTATTTCATCACGCATGTTGAGGGGACGCAGTACCCTGTGTTGAATGGTCAAGTGGTCGATGCCCAGGCGCATAAACTGGCTGACCATGATGTTATAGAAATTGCCGGAATAAAAATGGAGTTTTTCCTCAAAAACGCTTGATTAGCCGATCATCCGGGCGTAAGCGCATTGAAAAAAAATCTCGTTCGGATCGCGCTCGGCATGTTGCTGGGACTGCTTTTCCTTGGTCATTCGGCCAGGATCTACCAGATACCACTGCTCAATACGCTTGATGCCTTCGTTTATGACGGACGTCTGCGTCTGACCACCGGGGGCGGCATCGATGAGCGTATCGTGATCCTCGATATTGACGAGAAAAGTCTGGCCGAGGCCGGTCGCTGGCCGTGGAGCCGCGACAAGATGGCGGCAATGGTCACGCAGCTTTTTGAGCACTACGGGATAGCCCTTCTCGGTTTCGACGTGGTGTTTGCCGAGCCGGATAACAGTTCCGGGCTGTCGTCGCTTGAAGCCATTGCCGATGGAGAACTCAAGGGTGAAGCGGGTTTCCAGTCGGCGTTGAAGGAGCTACGCAGCCGCTTGAACTTCGACCGGCGTTTCGCCGAGGCATTACGTAATCGACCGCTTGTCCTTGGCTATTATTTCACCAATCTCGGCCAGGCAAACCGCAGCGGTGCATTGCCCGAACCAGTGCTTAAATCGGGAACCTTCAAGGGCCGAAATGTAGCGTTAACGACCTGGAGCGGATTCGGCGGCAACCTGCCTGAATTTCAGAGCAGTGCAGTCAATGCCGGGCACTTCAATCCGATCGTTGATTTCGACGGTATCTCGCGCCGGGTTCCGATGCTCGTCGAACACGACGGGAAATACTACGAATCGCTTTCGCTGGCCATGGTGCGGGTGTTGCTGGGCAAGCCACCGGTCGTTCCCGGATACCCTGAAAGCGTGTCGCGTGGTGGCCTGGAGTGGCTGGATTTGCCAACCGAGCGAGGGACCTTGCGTATTCCGGTTGACGAAAATGGAGCCAGTCTGATCCCCTATCGCGGCTTGCAGGGCAGTTTCACTTATCTTTCGGTCGTTGACGCACTAGCCGGGCGACTGCAACTGGATCAGCTCAAAGGAAAAATTGTTCTGCTCGGCACGACAGCGCCGGGTTTGATGGATTTGCGGGCAACGCCCGTTGGCAGCACCTACCCCGGGGTCGAGATTCATGCCAACCTGGTCGCCGGTATCCTGGATGCCGTCATCAAGCAAAAGCCCTCCTATGTTCTTGGTGCCGATGTTTTGCTGCTCTCATTCTGCTGTTTCCTGCTCGCTTTCCTGTTGCCGGTTCTTTCACCCTTGCGTGCGACCCTGCTGTCGATCGTATGCCTGCTGGCGGTGACGGCACTCAATTTCTCCTTGTGGGTGTCCGGGCTGGTGATGCCTTTGGCTTCGGTTGTTTCGGCCATTCTTGCGCTATTTGCGTTGAACATGTCCTGGGGCTACTTCGTCGAGTCACATAGCAAGCGCCAGTTCACCGAGCTCTTTGGCCAGTACGTGCCACCCGAACTGGTCGACGAAATGGCGCGAGATCCCGAACGTTACAGCATGGAAGGCAAGAACGAGGAGCTGACCGTACTCTTCTCGGACGTACGCGGTTTTACGAGCATCTCGGAGGGGCTCGACCCCAATGAACTGACGCATTTGATGAACGAGTATCTTGGCGCAATGACTCAAGTTGTCCAGAAAAATCGGGGCACACTCGACAAATACATCGGTGATGCGATCATGGCGTTCTGGGGTGCGCCGGTAGCCGATGTCGAACATGCCCGCCATGCCGTGGTGACCGCGCTGGAAATGCAATCCGAGTTACGCAAACTCGATACGCCGTTCAAGGCGCGTGGCTGGCCCGCACTGCATGTCGGTATTGGCATCAATAGCGGTACGATGACGGTAGGCGACATGGGATCGAAGGTACGCAAGTCCTACACGGTGATGGGCGATGCGGTCAATCTCGGTTCGCGGCTGGAGGGAATTACCAAGCAGTATGGCGTCGGAATTATTGTGAGCGACAGCACCAGGGCACTGGTCAAGGATTTGGTCTATCGAGAACTTGATCGGGTTCGAGTCAAGGGCAAGGATGATCCGGTCGGGATCTTCGAGCCTCTGGGGGTGGCAACAGACATCGACAAGGCGCTTCAGGATGAACTCAGGCTCTGGCAACAGACCTTGCACCTCTACCGCCAGCAGGATTGGGATCGAGCCGAGTTGCAGTTGTACAATTTGTCGCGGATGAGTCCGGAGCGCGCCCTGTATCAGGTGTACACAAAACGTATCGCTTATTATCGCGCCAATCCGCCCGGCGAGACTTGGGACTGTGTAACCACCTTTGAAACGAAGTGATGGCATTCAGCGCGCAGGAGCAAGGCGAAGGTCAGTGGAGACAAGATGAAAGTCAGAGTTCTTGGCTGTAGCGGCGGCATCGGAGGGCGTCATCTGCGCACCACCTCAATGCTCGTCGATCATGACATCCTGATTGACGCCGGAACCGGCGTGGCCGATCTTTCGCTCGCCGAACTGGCCATGATCGATCATGTGTTCATCACGCATTCACATCTGGATCATATTGCCGCGTTGCCCCTGATGATCGACTCGATTGCCGATATGCGCGACAAGCCGGTAACGGTTTACGCCAGCGATGCCACACTGGAAATCATCCAGAATCACATCTTCAATTGGGCGATCTGGCCGGATTTCAGCGAGATTTCGATTCGCGAACAAGCGGTAATGCAATACAAGGCGATTCGCCTCGGTCAAAAAATCCGTTTTGGCGACCGCACGATTACCGCATTACCGGCCGAGCATACGGTTCCAGCCGTTGGCTATCAACTGGATTCCGGAGCCGGTAGCCTGGTGTTTACCGGCGACACCACGGCCAACGATGCTTTCTGGCCGGTGATCAACAAGATCGTCAATTTGCGCTACCTGATCATCGAAACCGCGTTCTCAAATCAGGAAAAGCGCTTGGCCATCATGTCGAAACATCTTTGTCCGAGTATGCTGGGAGATGAACTTGCCAAACTGGGACGTGATGCCACAATCTACATTTCACACCTGAAGCCGGGTCAGATCGAACTGATCATGGGAGAGATTGAGGAATGTGCCGGCGACTTTAAACCCAGGATGCTGCAAAACAACCAGGTTTTTGAGTTCTGAGCCATGACGATTGAAAAAATGCATAGCACTACCAGGGCTGTAGGAGAAGACGTTCTGCGCCGGCTGGAGCCAATCCGTGCTCTCTCCAGTATGCGTTTGCTCGAGTTGTCCACGTTATGCACTACCGAGATGGTATGTCGGGGACTTGACCCATTCCGTTTGCAGGGTGTGTCCGGGCAATTGGTTTACTTGGTGTCGGGCGAACTTAAAGTATCTTTTGGCGACGGATCGTCCTGTGTTCTGGTTGGTGGCAGCGAGGCATCACACTGGCCGCTGGCCAAGCGTCCGCCGTTTGTGCTCGATGCCAAGGCCATCACCGACATCGAATTGATCCGTGTTGATGATGAGATGCTCGACATCATGATGACCTGGGATCAATTGTCTGTCGGTGTCGACACGTCCGGCAGCGACACGTCCGGCAGCGACACGGAAGCCACCGACTGGCGCTTGATGTCGGGCGCCTTTCGCCTGCAGAGCCTGACCAACGGAGCGCTGTCGCGACTGCCGGTGGCGAGTATCGATGAGCTGTTCAGGCGTTTTGAACGGATCAAAACCAAGGCGGGAGAAATCATCCTGCGTGAAGGCGAAGAAGGCGATTTCTACTACATCGTCGAAAATGGCCGCTGTTCGGTATCGCGCAAGGTCGGCGGGGTCGATCTGTCGCTGGCTGAACTGAAAGCCGGCGATGCCTTCGGGGAAGAAGCGCTGGTCGTTGAATGCACACGCAATGCAACGGTTTGCATGAAAACGGCCGGTGTTTTGCTACGCCTCAAGAAGAACGACTTTATCGAGTTGCTGCGCGAACCCTTGCTCAAGCGACTTTCGTGGATCGAGGCCCGGCAGCATGTGGCTGCCGGAGCGGTGTGGCTCGATGTGAGATATCCATCGGAATACCGGAATGACCGGCTGCCAGGTGCGGTTAACGTCCCCTTGAGCGAAATCCGTAATGCTATTGACGTGCTCGACCGCCAACCCGAATACATTGTCTATTGTCAAAGTGGGCGGCGTAGTTCAGCGGCAGCATTTTTGCTCTCGCAACGGGGTTATTGTGCCAGCTGGCTTGAAAATGGCCTGAAGGCCACTGCGCCGCCCGTGTGCAATTAACAGCTTATTTGACTGGATGAGCACTTCGCAAATGGACAATACCGGTACGGGTGATATATACAATCGCCTAGCGTTCCTCAAGAAACTCCAGGTGGTTACCAACAAGATTCATGCGACCAGTAATATCGACGAGATCATGCTCGAGTTGTCGCAGGATATCTGTGACCTGTTCAACTGTGACCGTCTGACCATTTACGTCCTCGGTGAAGACAAACAGAGCATCGTTTCCAAAGTCAAGACCGGGCTTAATTCATTCAAGGATATCAAACTGCCGATCTCAGAGCACAGTGTGGCCGGCTATGTTGCCTCGTCACGCAAGACGGCCAATATCGGCGATGTCTACGATGATCTTGAGCTGCAAGGCTACAGTCCAAGCATGCAGTTTCTCAAGGAGGTCGACAAGCGCACCGGTTATCGCTCGAAACAGATGCTGGTGGCGCCTATCATTGACGCACAGAACAACGACTTGCTTGGCGTCGTACAACTGATCAACAACCGTCTGGATACGCCATTCCCGGCACTGGCCGACGAGGGCGTACTGAGTCTCGCGCAGACGCTGGCGGTGGCTTTCAACCAGCGTCAGAAACCGCGCCAGGCAGTACGTTCAAAGTATGATGCCCTGGTCACCGAGGGAGTCATTTCAGCCGAGGAGCTGGATCTTGCCCAGCGTTCGGCCCGGCGTAAGAATGTTGATCTCGAAGACATCCTGATCACGGAGTTTCAGGTCAAGCTGCTGGCTATCGGTAACGCACTGTCCGGTTTCTTTGGCGTTCCTTACGAGCCCTTCAGGGCGGATCGCATCAAGCCGATGGATCTCCTCAGAAACCTCAAGCGCGATTACGTCGAAGTCAATCAGTGGTTGCCGATCGAGGAGAGCCAGGAGGGAATCGTCGTCATCTCAATGGACCCTGAGCGGATCAAGGGGTCGCGGATCGTCAATAATATTTTTCCAAAGGGGAAAATTGCCTATAGCGTAACGACTCATGCCGAGTTCAGGCTGGCCATTGATCGGTTTTACGGCGCTCTTTCCGACTTGGGTTCTGTCGGCGATATGCTGTCCGGTCTCGACGAGGGTGAATCCGGCGAATCCGGTGGCGGCGGTTCCGACGAATTGAGCGCGGCGTCCGACAACGAACTGGTGCGTCTGGTCAACAAGATCATCGTCGAGGCCTATCATCAAGGCGCTTCCGATATACACATTGAACCGCGTCCGGGCAAGGAAAAGACCCTGGTACGCTTCCGCAAGGACGGTTCGCTCGGGCCTTATATCGAAGTCCCGGCCCCCTATCGCAGTGCGCTGATTGCGCGCATCAAGATCATGTGCGATCTTGACATTTCCGAGAAGCGCAGACCGCAGGACGGCAAAATCAAATTCAAGAAATACGGCCCGGTCGACATCGAGTTGCGCGTCGCGACCATACCGACGGCAGGCGGGTTGGAAGATGTGGTGATGCGCATTCTGGCTGCCGGCGAGCCGATTCCGCTCGATACGCTGGGAGTCAGCCAGGGCAATCTCGTGCGGCTGAAAGAGGTAATCAGCAAGCCCTATGGCCTGTTCTTTGTTTGCGGCCCGACGGGTTCCGGCAAGACGACGACGTTGCATTCGATCCTGAGCTATATCAACAAGCCGGAAACCAAGATCTGGACGGCCGAGGACCCGGTGGAAATCACCCAGAAGGGCCTGCGTCAGGTGCAGGTCAACAAGAAGGCCGGCCTCGACTTTGCGACGGTGATGCGCGCCTTCCTGCGCGCCGATCCGGATGTAATCATGGTCGGCGAAATGCGCGACAAGGAAACCGTCTCGATCGGCATCGAGGCCTCGCTCACCGGGCATCTGGTGTTTGCCACGCTGCACACCAACAGTGCCCCCGAATCAATCAATCGCCTGCTCGACATGGGGATGGACCCCTTCAACTTTGCCGATGCGTTGCTTGGCATTCTTGCCCAGCGCCTGGCCAAGCGTCTGTGCAAATCGTGCAAGGAGGCGTATCAGCCCGCGCCGGAGGAGATCTCGCAAATGATCAAGGAATACTGCGAAGACCTGACCACTACGGATCACTGGAAAAACGACCCGAAGGCCGCTGTCGATGCCATCCATCAGGAATGGCTCAAGCTTTACGCCAAGGATGGCAAATTTAATCTGTATCGCAGCAAGGGTTGCGATGCCTGTGGCGGTAGCGGTTACAAGGGGCGGGTCGGTTTGCACGAACTGTTGGTCGGCAGCGATCTGCTGAAAAAGCAGATACAGGAGCATGCGCGCGTCGCCGAGCTGTTTGCCACAGGCCTCAATGAAGGCATGCATACACTCAAGATGGACGGTATCGAAAAGATCATGTCAGGGATAACCGACCTCAAGCAGGTACGTTCGGTCTGCATCAAATAAGCTTGATATCAGGGTGAATTCATTGGATACGACGACCGATCTGTTTCAGCGTTTCGAGCAACTCAACGCCATTGGCGTTTCGCTCTCCAGTGAGCGCAATATCGAACGTCTGCTGGAAAACATCCTGCTGGCCGCGAAAGCTATCACCCATGCGGATGGCGGAACGCTCTATCGCGTCAGCGAAGACCAGAAATCCCTGCGTTTTGAAATCGTGCGTACCGACTCGCTGAAGATTGCCTTTGGCGGGACCAGTGGTGAGCCGATATCGGCCAAATTCAAGGATCTGCCACTCTACACAGAGAATGGTGAGGCCAACAACTCCCTGATCGCCGCCTTTTCGGCAATTCATGCGAGGACGGTGAATATTGCCGATGCCTATACCGCTGCGGGATTCGACTTCTCGGGAACGCGTAAATTCGACCAAGTGACCGGCTACCGCTCGCAGTCCTTCCTTACGTGCCGATGAAGAATCACGAAAACGAGATTATCGGCGTACTGCAACTGCTCAACGCCATCGATCCGGACATAGGCGCCGTACGCGTCTTTTCCGATGCCGACCAGCGACTCGCCGAGTCTCTCGCCTCGCAGGCCGCCGTGGCCCTGACCAACCGCCTTCTGGTCAACCAGCTTGAAGAATTGTTCGAAGCCTTCATCACCCTCATCAACCTGGCCATAGACGAGAAATCGCCCTATACCGGCGGTCATGGCCAGCGTGTGCCCGCGCTGACCATGATGCTGGCCGAGGCGGTCGATGCGACGCGCGAGGGGCCGCTGGCCGGCTTCCTGATGAGTGACAAGGATCGTTACGAACTGAAGATCGCCGGCTTGTTGCACGACTGCGGCAAGGTCACCACACCGGTGCACGTGGTCGACAAGGCCACCGAGCTGCAAACGATCTTTGATCGTATCCAGATGGTCGATACCCGCTTTGAAGTGATCCGGCGCGATGCCGAACTGACCATGCTGCGTGCCGTGCTGGCCGGTGCCGACCGGGCAACGGCAGAGCAGACCTGGCACCAGCAACGGCGCGCCATCGACGAAGATCGCGAGTTCCTGCGCCGCATCAATATCGGTGGCGAATCGATGAAGCCCGACGATCAGGAGCGCGTGCGCCGCATCTCACAGAACTATCGGTGGACCAATTGCGCAGGGGAGGGCGTCGATTTTCTGACCGATGAGGAGGTCGAGAACCTCACCATCCGTGCCGGTACGCTAACCCAGACCGAGCGCGAAACGATCAATTACCATATCGTCGCAACGATCAAGATGCTTGAATCGCTGCCCTGGCCGAAACACCTCAAGCGGGTTCCCGAGTACGCCGGAGGACACCACGAGCGCATGGACGGCATGGGCTATCCGAAGGGGCTCAAGCGCGACGAGATGTCGGTGCAGGCACGGATCATGGGCATCGCCGATATCTTCGAGGCGCTGACTGCGCGCGACCGCCCTTACAAACCCGGTATGAAGCTCTCCCAGGCGCTGCAAATTCTCGGTAAATTCCGGAAAAACGGCCACATTGACCCCGATCTGTTTGACGTCTTCATCCAGCAGAAGGTGTATTTGAGGTATGCCGAGCAATATCTCGAAGCATCGCAGATTGATGATCCGGCGGGGATTGGCTAAGGCTCGGAGTTGCAGTTCGGGTTAACGCCAGCAGCGACCACCCTCAGGATATGGCCTGATCGCTCTCCTCACCCCGACCCCTATCCCAGGGGCGAGGGGAACTTCGTGAGTCGCTGGCGCGACTTTCACTCTAAGCGTCTGGACAGCAACCGTTCACGGCGATTGCTCGCGGCTTGAGCCATTCGCGGTAAAATCCTGCTTTGTCATTTCCCCGTGGGGTATCGCCTTGTATATCATTGCTCCCAGCATTCTTTCGGCCGATTTCACTCGGCTCGGTGAGGAAATCACCGATGTGCTGGCCGCCGGTGCCGACTGGATTCATTTCGACGTGATGGACAACCATTACGTTCCCAACCTGACCATCGGGCCGCTGGTGTGCGAAGCCATTCGCCCGCTGACCACGGCGACGATCGATGTGCATCTGATGGTCAAACCGGTCGACCGCATCATTCCCGATTTCGCCAGGGCCGGGGCCAACCTCATCACCTTTCACCCGGAAGGCTCCGAACACGTCGATCGAACACTCGCGCTGATCCGTGAAAGCGGTTGCCTGGCCGGTCTTGTTTTCAACCCGGCAACAGCGCTCGAGCACATGGACTACGTGATGAACAAGCTCGACGTCGTGCTGCTGATGAGCGTTAACCCCGGCTTCGGCGGGCAGCAATTCATCCCGGCCACGCTGGCCAAGCTAAAGGCCGCGCGCGCCCGGATCGATGCCTACCAGCGCGACAGCGGGCGCCGGATCCGCCTTGAGGTCGATGGCGGCGTCAAGGTCGACAACATCGCCCGGATCGCCCGCGCCGGGGCCGATACCTTCGTTGCCGGCTCGGCCGTCTATGCTGCCGGCAAGGACACTGACGCGCATCGCTATGACTCGATCATCGCCGCCCTGCGTGCCGAGCTGGCCACCGTCTGATCGGCCGTGGTCGGACCAGACAGAACTAAAAAACATCAGCACAAAGATACAAAGGAAAGCAATCCATGACTGAACCCTTGGCGGTAGGCGCCGTCCTCCTCGATCTGGACGGAACACTGCTCGATACGGTACCTGACCTCCATGCCGCAGCCAGCGCCATGTTGCGTGATCTCGGGCGCCCTGCATTGCCGCTGGAGTCGATTCGCAGCTACGTCGGGCGCGGCATTGCCAACCTCGTCAAGCGCGTGCTGGCCGGTTCGCTCGATGTGGCCGACGATCTCTCGCCACCGCAAGCGGCGCTCGACAGCTTTCGCCGGCACTATGCCTTTGAAAACGGCCGCAATGCGCGCTCTTACCCCGGCGTCATCGAGGGCCTGGACGCGTTCAAGGCCATGGGCTTGCCGCTCGGCGTGATCACCAACAAGGCCGCCGCATTTACCCTGCCGCTGCTCGAATTGAGCGGACTGGCCGGCTATTTTGACGTAGTCGTCAGCGGCGACCTGCTGCCCAAGCCAAAGCCCGATCCGATGGGCCTCGTCTGGGCCTGCGGTCGGATGGCGGTTTCCCCGGCCGACACACTGATGATCGGCGATTCGATTCATGATTTCCATGCCGGCAGGGCGGCCGGCTGCCATGTTTTCCTAGTGCCCTATGGCTACAACGAGGGCCTCGATGTGCGCAATCTTGATTGCGATGCTATAGTCCCCACTGTTGAAAACGCCGCTCGGCTTATCCAGCACAGCAGCAGGACCGGGCAGCACAACCCACCCCACACCGCTCGCACATGAAACCACTTCACCACAATCTGCATGGGGAGCCCGCATTCTGGGCAGAGGCCTGGCCCTGGCGTCACCGCCGCTGACCCTGGGTCTGGTGCCGGCACCTCGCGTGCCGTGCCGCTTGTTGCAGCAATTGTCTGTGGAGCAAACATGACTGAAGCGTATTTCAACCGGCTGGCCGCCGAAGGCTATAACCGCATTCCCGTTACCCTCGAGACCTTTGCCGATCTCGACACCCCGCTCTCGATCTACCTGAAGCTGGCCAATGCACCCTACACCTATCTGCTCGAATCGGTGCATGGGGGTGAGCGTTTCGGTCGTTACTCGATCATCGGTCTGGCCAGCCCGACGCGCATCGTTGTCAATGCCCACCAGGTCCTGGTGCTCACCGGCAACCGCATCGCCGAGCGCGAAGACGACACCAACCCACTCGACTTCATCGGCAAATATATGCAGCGTTTCCGTGCCGCGCCGTCGGCCGGTCTGCCGCGATTCTGCGGCGGTCTGGTCGGCTGCTTTGGCTATGACACCGTGCGCTACGTCGAAACGAAGCTCACCCGAACGCGAAAAGAGGAAAAAATCGCCGACGAACTCGGTACCCCCGACATCTTGCTGCTGCTGTCCGAAGAAATAGCCGTCGTCGACAATCTCTCCGGCAAGTTGACGCTCGTCGTCTTCGCCGAGCCCGACGTTCCCGGCGCCTACCAGAGGGCGCAGGCGCGGCTGAAGGAGTTGCTCGCCAGATTGCGCGAACCGGCAAGTATCCCGAGCGAAACGTCGCGCCCATCGCAACCCGCTGTTTCCCTGTTCGGCGAGGCGCATTTCAAGCAGGCCGTAGTCAAGGCTAAGCGCTACATCACCGAGGGCGACGTCATGCAGGTCGTCCTCTCGCAGCGCATGAGCAAGCCATTTACCGCCAGTCCGCTGGCGCTCTACCGTTCGCTGCGCTCGCTCAACCCTTCGCCTTACATGTTCTACTTCGACTTCGAGGACTTTCATGTGGTCGGCGCCTCACCAGAAATTCTCGTCCGGCTCGAAGGCGATACGGTGACGGTCAGGCCGATTGCCGGCACCCGCAAGCGCGGCTCGACCTTTGAAGAGGATCAGGCGCTGGCCGCCGAATTGCTGGCCGACGAGAAGGAACGGGCCGAACACGTCCAGTTGCTCGACCTCGGACGCAACGATGCGGGGCGTGTAGCGCAGGTTGGCAGCGTCAAGCTCACCGAGAACATGATCGTCGAACGCTATTCGCATGTGATGCACATCGTCTCCAACGTCGAAGGCAAGCTGCAGCCGGGGCTGGCTGCGCTCGACGTGCTGAAGGCCACCTTTCCCGCCGGCACGGTGTCCGGTGCGCCCAAGGTGCGGGCCATGGAAATCATCGACGAACTGGAGCCGATCAAGCGCGGCATCTACGCCGGTGCGGTCGGTTATCTGGGCTTTCTGGGCGACATGGACTTGGCCATTGCCATCCGCACCGCCGTCGTCAAGGACGGCAAACTGTATGTACAGGCCGGCGCCGGCATCGTCGCCGACTCCGACCCGTCATCCGAATGGCAGGAAACCGAAAACAAGGCCCGCGCCGTACTGCGTGCTGCCGAGCTGGCGGAGCAGGGGCTGGATACGCGGATGATGTGAATAGAGGCAAAGCGAACCACCAAGACACCAAGGGCACCAAGATGCACCAAGAAATTCCAAAAGAACTCACTACTGTCCGGTTAATAATCGAATAGAATCAGTTGGTTGCACGGAACGCCCTCGGGCATTTCGTAGTCGTTGCCCGGAAACGCTTGCTGCAAGGGC
>JAYSZS010000326.1:0-3570 GCA_043737935.1 Propionivibrio sp.
GATAAACTCTCGCTTTCGTTTTTACTATTGTCATTGCATGCGCATTTTTCGCCTTGCCAAAATTGTCAGTGTTGCCAGCCGTTTTGGCATCGACGAGATGGTATTCGAACACGAGCCCAGCGGTCGTCTGGCGGCACTCTCTCGCTTCGCGCACTTCTGGCGGCGACTCGATGCACCGCGTGCGGTGCGTCTGCGGCTGGCGCTGGAGGCGCTGGGGCCGATCTTCGTCAAGTTCGGCCAAGTGATGTCGACGCGTCGCGACCTGCTGCCGCTCGATATTGCCGACGAGTTGGCCCGCTTGCAGGATCGCGTTCCACCTTTCTCTCCCGAACTGGCGCTATCGCAAATCCAGCAGGCCTATGGCCGGCCGGCGAGCGAGGTATTTGCCGAGTTCGACGCCACAGCGGTGGCCAGCGCGTCGGTGGCGCAGGTGCATTTTGCCAGGTTGCACGCCAGGGATGGCGGCCATGAAGTGGCGGTCAAGATCCTGCGCCCGGACATGCACGGCGTGATCGCCCACGATCTGGCCCTGCTCGACACGCTGGCCGGACTGCTGGAAAAAATCTGGTCCGACGGCAAGCGCCTGAAGCCGCGCGAGGTCGTTGGCGAGTTCGCCAAGTATCTCTATGACGAACTGGACCTGATGCGCGAAGCGGCCAACTGTTCGCAACTGCGCCGCAATTTCAGCGATTCCAGGCTGCTGCTGGTGCCGGGGGTGTATTGGGATCACTGCACGACGACGGTGATGGTCATGGAACGTATGCGCGGCATCCCGATCAGCCAGATCGACGCGCTGGTTGCTGCCGGGATCAACCTGCCGGCACTCTCGCGTGCCGGGGTCGAAATATTCTTCACGCAGGTTTTCCGCGACGGGTTTTTCCACGCCGACATGCACCCCGGCAATATTTTCGTCGCCACCGACGAAGTGCATCATGGCAAGTATGTCGCACTCGATTTTGGCATCGTTGGCACGCTGACCGACGTGGACAAGAACTATCTCGCGCAAAACTTTCTCGCCTTCTTCCAACGCGATTACAAGCGCGTGGCGATGGCGCACATCGAGGCCGGCTGGGCCCCGGCCGACACCCGCGTCGACGAGTTCGAAGCGGCCATCCGCTCGGTCTGCGAGCCGATCTTTGACCGGCCGCTGCATGAAATTTCCTTCGGTCGAGCGCTACTGCGCCTGTTCCAGACCTCGCGCCGCTTCAACGTCGAGATTCAGCCGCAACTCGTGATGTTGCAAAAGACCCTGCTCAACATCGAGGGGCTGGGCCGTCAGCTCGACCCCAACCTCGATTTGTGGACCACCGCCAAACCCTTCCTCGAACGCTGGATGGGCGAGCAGATCGGCTGGCGTGCTCTGGCGCGCGGGTTCAGGCAAGAAGCGCCGAACTGGGCGCGCACCCTTCCGCAATTACCGCGCCTGCTGCATCAGGCGCTGAACCGCGACAAGCCGGCCGAGCTGGCGCCCTTGCTCGGCGAACTGGCCGCTGCCCAACGACGGCAAAACTGCCTGCTCGGACTGATTGCCCTGCTGCTGGTGGTGTTGCTGGTCTGTCAATACCTGTATTGATTAAACTCAAAGGAGCAGTTCAGGCATCAGCCCGTAATCTGCGGTACCGGCCTCTGCTCAGAGCCTAACTGCATTAGCGACGAAGAACGGGCCGACTCGTACAACAATGGCCTACAGCAGTTCAACGAGGCGAACGCCAGGTGCAGGGTAAATTTATTCAAACAGTCCACAGCCATTCCGGCGTAAGCCGGAATCCAGTTCGTTTATCTGATCAAGAAGTTAATAGGACAGTTTGATAAACGAACTGGATTCCGGGTCAAGCCCGGAATGACGGTATTTCAATGTGTTAGCGTTAAAACAAATTTACCGCGACGCCAGTCGGCATTGAGGCCGGTGCAATGGTCGCCGAGTAGTAAAACGTGCTCACTTTCGCTCAGGGAGCTGCCTTCAACATGACCCTGGCGATGTCGGTCGAACCCGATGTATAGCCGCCATCGTTGCGCTGTCGCAGCGCTTCAGGCGATTTGCCTCCGGCCTGCGGGCGTTACTCCTTGATGGCCTCGACGGCAATGCTCAGGGTGACCTCGTCGCTGACATTCGGCACGTATTTGCCCATGTTAAAGTCCGAGCGATTGATCTTCGTGGATGCATTGGCGCCAATCGCGTCTTTCTTGTTCATCGGGTGCGGCATCGCATGGAAGGAGGTCATATTCAGCGTTACCGGCCTGGTTACCCCCTTGATTGTCAGGTTACCTTCGACGGCGACCGGTTTGCCGCCATCGAACCTCACCTTGGTCGACTTGAAGCCGATGTTGGGGTATTTGGCGGTATCGAAGAAATCCTCGCCTTGAATATGAGCGTTGAACAGCGCAAGGCCGGTATTGACCGACGTAGCATCAATCGTCACCTCCACCGATCCGGTCTGCGCGACGCGATCAAGGACGATCTTGCCGCTGCTCTTGTCAAAACGGTGCATCTGGTTGGAGTAGCCGAAATGGTTGTATTCGAAGCGCGGCGCCGTATGGTTCGGATCGATCACAAAGATTTCGGGGGCAGCGAGCGCGGCATTGGAAAAGGCACACAGGCCAGAGACGGCGGCAACGAGAGCGAGTTTTTTCATGGATAGTTCTCCTGATTGAAAAGTGCAGCGTTTACTTTGCGGTGGCGCTTGCCACCAGACGGTACCTGACCTGGACTTCGTTGGCGACGGTACCGAAGTCGGCCCACATGCCTTCGCCAATCGCATAGTCGGCACGCTTGAGCACCAGGCTGCCTTCGAGGGTGGCGTTGTTGCCTTCCTGACGCAGCGTGACGGGGGCTATCAGATCCTGGGTTTTGCCCTTGATCGTCATTTTGCCGGCAACCTCGAAACGCTTGTCACCCAGAGGCTTGACCGAGGTCAATACAAACTTCGCGACCGGGAAGGCTTTGGTATTGAACCAGGCCTTGCCGGCCAACTCGTCATTGGCGTCCTTCGAGCCGGCATCGATGCTGGCCAGGTCGATTTCCAGTTCGGCGGAGGCCGCTGCGGGTTTGGCCGGGTCGAAAGCGAGCTTGCCGCGAAAGCTCTTGAACTGGCCTTCGACCGGCACGTTCATCTGCTTCGAGACGAAGGCCAGGGCGCTCTTGTCGGCGAGCACCTGATTGAACTCGATGGCATTCGCCGCCGGTGCTGCGAAGACTAGCGCGCCAATCAGCAAGGCCGGCAATGCATTGTTCATCGGGATTCTCCGGGACTTGGGGGTTTGCCGAGCAAAGGCAGCATACGCGCGAGCACCTCGTCGCGGTCAACGAAATGGTGCTTCAGCGCAGCACCGAGGTGGGCAACGACCAGGGCTGCCATGCTGTAGTTGAGCAACTTATGCACCTGCTGCAGCAGGTCTCCCAGTTCGGCATTTTTGGCCAGCAGATCCGGCAGCGGCAGGACGCCAAAATACACGGTCTGAAAGCCCTTGGCCGAACTCATCAGCCAGCCGGTGATCGGAACGACGACCATCAGCAGGTAAAGCAGCACATGGGTCGCTTCGGCCACCTTGCGCTGCCAGGCGGGAATGGTG
>JAYSZS010000327.1:0-3569 GCA_043737935.1 Propionivibrio sp.
TGCCAAAGTTCGCTACCGTGGTTTGGCCAAGAACGCCAACCGGGCCTTTGCCATGCTGGCCATGATCAATATCAACAAGTGGGGACGACCGCTCACAGCTTTCCGAATTTCGTATGAAACCCGGTGAAATTGTTATTGGCCGACGGGGAGATATGGGGAGGTGTGCCGTCGTTCAAGAGTACCAGTTGGGATGGTTGTGCGGTACAGGCTCGATGATCATTCGACCACTGAATACTGACGCGGAATTTTTACAGCGGGTGCTTTCGAGTCCACAAGCCATTTCAGCTATTGAAGACGCTTCTGTCGGCACGACAATGGTCAATCTTAATCAAGGCACCTTGGCCGGATTAAAGGTTCAGTTTCCACCCCTCCCCGAACAACGCGCAATCGCCGCAGCATTGAGCGATGTGGATGCGCTGCTGGGCGGGCTGGAGCGGATCATTGCCAAGAAGCGCGACCTCAAACAAGCCACCATGCAGCAACTCCTCACCGGCCAATCCCGCCTCCCCGGCTTCAGCGGGGAGTGGGGGGTGAAACGGCTGGGGGAGATTTGTGAGATCGCAATGGGCAGGACTCCGCCACGTTTGAACCAAGCATATTGGGGGCACGGGTATAAATGGCTCTCAATCGCGGACCTTAAGACAAAGGTCGTTTCAGACTCAAAGGAAGAAATCACCGAGCTTGCAGCGTCCATGATGGCGATCATTCCAAAACGTACGCTGTTGATGAGCTTCAAGCTATCTATCGGCAGGCTATGTTTCGCCGGATGCGACTTATTCACGAACGAGGCGATTTGCAGCTTTAACAAGCTCCTGGCTAGTGCAGAGTTTCTCTACTATGTACTGGGGCGCACCGATTTTTCGCTATACGGCAAGCAGGCTGTAAAGGGTTACACGCTCAACAAAGAGTCACTAAAGCTGATCGAAGTCCCGTTTCCATCGCTCCCCGAACAAATCGCCATCGCCGCCGTCCTCACCGACATGGACGCCGAATTGTCGGCGCTGGTGGCACGGCGCGACAAGACCCGCGACCTCAAGCAGGCGATGATGCAGGAGTTGCTGACTGGCAGGACGCGACTGGTATGAGTGCCTTGATTCCAGAGGATGGCCCGACCGCCACCGCCCTGATCGCCGAAGTCTGGCAATTGATCGCCGACACCCGGCTGCGGGCGGCCAGCGCCGTCAATGCCGAATTGTCCAGCCTCTACTGGCAGGAGGGGCAACGCTTCCACCGCGAAATCCTCGGCAGCCGGCGCGCCGGGTATGGCGAGGAGATTGTCTCCACGCTGTCGAGACCATTGAGCGCGTCACCAGTAAGCATGCTGGTCAGGAGGATTCGCCTCGTATGAAACCCGTTCGCATTTTCATCAGCAGCGTGCAGAAGGAACTGGAACTGGAGCGCGCCGCCGTGGCCGGGTTGATCTTCACCGACCCTTTCCTGCTCCAGCATGGCTTTCCGGTGCTGTTCGAGAAGGAACCGCCGCCGCCCCGGCCCGCCAGCAAACCCTACCTTGCAGCGCTCTAGGGTTGTCAGGTGTATGTGCTCATGATCGCAAACGAGTATGGCGGCGCTGATCGCGAGATTTCCGCAACGCATCACGAATACCGGCTTGCGCAGGAATTGAAGCTACCCACGGTCGTATTCATCAAGAGTGCCACGAATGGAGGTCGGTTGCCGCAAGCGAAGGCGCTGATTGACGAGATCAAGCGGGACGGGTTCACGTACAAGCGCTTCCGCGACCGCGAGGATTTGCGTTCGTTGATGCTGGAGGCGTTACGCCGCATGCTGGCAGAGGCGTTCGCGTTTCAGGCCACCCCGGACGAGGTTGCCGAGGGCGAGCAACAGATGCAAGCGGCTTCGCCGTTTGCATCTGGTCAAGCCGACGCACAGCGAGCGCTTTGCCACACTGTTGCAGCAGCACTATCCGACATGGCGGGAAGCGCGTGCGGAATTGAATGAATTGCCACAGGCGGCAGAGGCCTGGGGCGGGCGATAGGCACATCTCGCGCGGCGGCCGTAATATTCTGGGCAGGTCAATGACAGGCGGTTACGCTGAAGCTGCTGAATGACAGTACTCGTGCCTTGCTGGTCGCTGGTGCCCAGAGGTGAACATAATGTGAATAGACTGCACCGGCCCCAAGTCCTTCAAGAAATCTATCCATAGCAGTCATTGGCGCTTTTCGGAGGTATGCTTCTGCCAATATTTTGATTTGCTGCTTTACGCATTTACCGAATACTGGTGCTTGTAGCGAATCCGTGCCCTGGCCTGCTCCAGAGCGGGGGTGTTGACACCGGCGCTGTCACCGACTTAGCCTATGACGTAATTGATGACATGATCAGGCTTCCTGAATTTAACTAACTCGATGATGCAATACAGATTTATTTGAAGGATTATTGTTTATCCGGCCTATTTGACGGGTTGTTTTGCGTCATGATGGAAAGCATCCCATCAAATAGGTGGCAGACTTTACGTTGGGGGCACGGAGCCAGATATGAATTCTGAACAAGCAAAAAACTCCTCAAAAGCTTTTTATCTCGCATTTCTTCGGTGTTTAGAACAACGGTCATTACCCGATGGCCAAGTTCAGTTTTTAGCAATCCCAGCGATTGTTTGTGCCGCATTCTCTATCGAGCTCGGTTTAAAATTTCTTGTATTACAATCAGGTAACGAAGCATCAGGCCATAAGCTCAAAGTACTATTTGATAAATTGGAGCTTCCTGCTCAACAACTTATCGTTACGAAAGTTGGCCTTCCGAGGCAGGAGTTCGATGCAAACTTGGAGACAGCAAGCAATACATTTGTTGAGTGGCGTTACGTTTATGAACAAGACTCCGCAAATGCCACATTGAGTTTCTTTTAATGCTATCAAATGCAACTCAAGATGCAATCGCATCATAAAGCAACCCCCAACATGTCGCTCAACCGGAGCGCGCGAAATGCCGGTACGCTTCATGGTTGCCGGCTCGCGCGCGCCCGGTTGGCTCTACGTTGTGGGACTAAACAACATGTACAACGCAGAATCTCTCAGGATCGGAATCGAACTTTCTATATTAAGTGGATACGATTTTTATATTGATGCGAAAGCTAATTACGTTGAGCGTAGATATGCTGCATGTATCTGCCTGATGACAACTGCAAGAGAAGAAATCGGCAAAGCGAGAATTCTAATAAAGAAAATGGCGCAGTTGGGATCTGGCGTAGTTTCCCGAAAAGAAATATACAAAGAGATAAATGACCATCAGCGCAAATTAGCTCACTCACTCGGAACAATAAATGTGCCTATCCCAAGGAGATTATTACAAGAGTACCAAAAAGCTTGCGAATCACAGGACTCTGTTGTTTTAACAAAATGTAGTAACGAGATTGCCCTACGCTCGGAGGACACTAGACAAAGACTTCCTGAGAAAATTCATAATAAGCGGATGGCGGCGCAATATGTTGGCCCTTTGGGAAACGGGAAATGGAACAGTAGGTATTCAATTACACTAGATGATTGTTACAACGAACTCATACTCCTTGGAAGTGAGGTCTCGACGAGCATTAAGTATCTATTCGGAAACGAAAAACT
>JAYSZS010000328.1:0-3561 GCA_043737935.1 Propionivibrio sp.
ACGCTCGTTTATTCAATAAAAACTGCTTTTGCTTCACAATGTCGTCCAAATTTTTTGCCGCCGCCTGGCTGCGATGACTTGTTCGGTGATTCCCTAGACCAGTACCGGTGTGAACGGTGCTTCTGAGTTGGGTGCCGAATGAAAAAACTCAGCGCGCCGAAGTGCGAGTCAGCAACAGGGGTAACACAAGGCCACGCATGCAGCATCATGCCAAAGTCCTGTTCCCCTTCCCCTGAGCCTTCGGGGTACGCGACACCAGGCAAAATATGATTTATGCTGATGCCCGTTTTGGATTAACTCACACCTGCCAACAAGAAAATGACGGATCCCCAAGCACAATTCATTGATGTCGCCGATTTGCGGATCGGCCTGTTTGTCCATATCGACCTTGGATGGATGTCGCATCCCTTCCCCTTGAACAGTTTCAAGCTGCATTCGCCAGCGCAGCTCGCCACGATTCGCTCGCTGGGTATCGAGCGGATTCGCTATTCGCCGGAAAAAAGCGACCCCGAGCCGGCGCCGGTTGAAATAGGCGAAGCGCCGCCTGAGCCGGTTTCGCCGCAGGAAATGGAACGGCAAAGGCGCAAGGTTTTGCTGGACGAGCAGAATGCCAGCCTGAAAATGTGCGAGCGCCAATATACTCAGGCCGCCAAAAGTTACAAGCAGTTGCTGGAGCTGACCCATTCCGCACCCGATAAATCACGTAGCCAATCGCAGGCACTGGTTGAAGACGTATTAAGGCAACTACAGGGGCTTGAAGAAAGCAGCATTCGGCTGCTGTCGGAGCAGATCGGAGATCGCTGCTCCCAGCATTCGGTCAATGTGCTGGTGCTCTCCCTGTTGCTGGGCAAGGCCTGCGGGTTGGGCGGAGCCGACTTGCAGGAGCTTGGTATCGGCGCGCTGCTGCACGACATCGGCAAGCAGGATCTGCCCAGCCGTTTGCGCTGGGATGACGAGCAATTCTCGGGTACCGAAAAGAAACTCTATCAGGAACATGTGAAACACGGGATTGCTCTCGGGAAAAAGATGGAACTGTCCAGCGCGGCCCTGCTGTGCATCGCCCAGCACCATGAAGCGGCCAACGGCAGCGGCTACCCGATGCGTCTGTCCGGCGATCTGATTTCGCCGCTGGGGCGTATTCTTGCCCTGACCAACCAGTATGACAGCTTGTGCAATCCCGGCAACCCGGCGGCGGCACAAACACCCCATGAGGCTTTATCGACGATCTTCAGCCGCCTCAAAAGCCGCTTTGATGGCCAGACGATGAGCGTCTTCATTCGCATGATGGGCGTTTATCCCCCTGGATCGGTAGTACAACTGAGCGATGAAAGTTACGCGATGGTGATTTCTGTCAATTCCTCGCGCCCACTGAAACCGCTCCTGATCATCTACAACCCACAGATTCCCAAGGAGGAAGCGCTGGTCGTAGACCTCGAACGGCAGGCGAATCTGGGGGTCAGGCGCAGTGTCAAGCCGGTGCAATTGCCGCGCCAAGTATTGGACTATCTGTCGCCCCGGCAGCATATCTGCTACTTCTTCGAGCGTGCTAGCAGCCTGGCCGGGGGAGAGGACACGATATGAATGTCGAGCGCTGGCAATCGCTGCTCGATGGGATGATCGAAGCCGTCTGGCTGGTCGATCCCCTGACGCTGCGCATCGTCGCCGCCAATCGGATCGCTGCATCGATGCTCGACATAAAAACCGGTGAACTGGTCGGCAAATCCGTCATCGAACTGGCCGCCACACCGGAAGACCAGTTTTTCTGGGAAGACGTTGCCGCCGGGCTGACCGATAACATATTTTCCGCTACCCTTCTGCTGCTCAAGGATGGTCGCACCATCCCGATTGAACGCCGGGTCAGCCAGGTCCGTCTATCGGCAGAAATCATGGTGTATCTGGTCGCCATCTCCAACAAGTCGGAGCAACGTCGGGTTGAGCAGGATCTGGAAAACCTGCTCGCCGAATTGCGCGCGACACTCGAATCCACGGCCGACGGCATTCTGGTCACTGACACCCTTGGAAATGTGCGTGGCTACAACCAGCGCTTTGCTGAACTGTGGGATATTCCGCAGGAACTGATGACTCGTCGCGACGATGCGGCAACTCACTTGTGGATGACCCGGAATGTGCTTAACAGTGCCGAATACGCGAGCCGCATCCGGGCCATTGCCAACTCGGTGCTGACTGAAACCAGGGACGTGGTGACCTTGCGCAACGGACGCATTCTGGAGCGCGTCTCGATGCCTCAGCTCGCCCGAGGCCGGCCGACGGGCCGGGTTTATTCCTTTCGTGACATTACCCTGCAACTGGCCAATGAATCGCGGCTGCAGCTCGCCGCCGAAGTGTTTGAATCCAGCCTCGATGCAATTTGCGTCGCCGATCCGCAGGGCATGATCGCCGCCGCCAACCCCAGCTTCGAGCGTCTGACCGGGCTTGCTTTTGCCCAGATCAAGGGGCAAGGGCTGTTCGAAACGATTCGCTCAACGCATCATCCCGTTTTCGGGCAGGATTTGCTCAAGGCACTTGAACACGCCAACTCCTGGGAAGGCGAGGCGTATTACCAGCGTCAGAATGGTGACGAGATACCCGCTCTGGTGTCGCTGGTGCGGGTCGTGTCCCAGGAACAAAAAACCATGCACTACATCGCTTTTCTCAAGGACATCACCGAGAAACTGGCGGCCACCCAGCGGATCGAGGAACTGGCCTATAGCGACGCCCTGACCGGCTTGCCGAATCGCGTTCTGCTGCATGAGCGTATCGATTTCTCGCTCGGCCTGTGCACTCGCGAGCACAAAAATTTTGCCATTGCCTTCATCGATCTTGACCGCTTCAAACAGATCAACGATTCGCTGGGCCACGTCTTCGGTGACCGGGTACTGGTTGAGATCGCCAAGCGCCTCAGATCTTGTATGCGTCAGTCGGATACGGCGGCGCGCACCGGTGGGGACGAATTCGTTCTGCTCCTCCATGACACCGATGCGCCGGGCGCCGAAGCGATGGTTCATCGGGTTCTGCAGCGCCTGTGCGAGCCCATCGTACTGGGCGATCTGTCGCTGACGGTTACTGGCAGCATCGGCATTGCCCTGTTTCCCGTCGATGGGATGACCCGGGACGAGTTGATCAAGAATGCCGATACGGCGATGTATCAGGTTAAGGAAAGAGGCCGCGCCAACTTTAGTTTCTATCAACGAAAGATGAACATCGATTCGCTGTCCCGCATCAAGCTCGATTCAGCCATGCGTTCGGCGCTTGCGCAAGGCGATTTTCTGTTGCGCTATCAACCGCAGATCGATATCGGGTCGGGTCGCATCATCGGTGTCGAGGCGCTGCTGCGCTGGAGCAGCAATGAACTGGGCGATGTTTCTCCGGCGCATTTTATTCCGGTGGCCGAAGAAACTGGCTTCATTGTGGCGCTCGGACAGTGGGTACTCACCGAAGCGGTTGCGCAGGCGGCACGCTGGCAGGCGGAAGGGATTGATCTGGTCGTCGCCATCAACGTCTCGGCGCTGCAGTTTCAGAGCCCCACCTTCATCGACAGCGTCGCGGCAACACTCAGTCAGG
>JAYSZS010000329.1:0-3560 GCA_043737935.1 Propionivibrio sp.
CTTCATCGTCTTAACCCCCGTGATCGATCCCATTTCTTTGATGACATGACTAAAAGATCGTTCACTTCTTTTGCTACTTATTCAGTGTTTCCTTAGAAATTGCAGGTCCGGTCAGGCTAACGCTAACCTGACCTGCGTGCTCCCAGGTGCATATCTACATCGCATAAGAAAATCATTCATGTCACAGACCCGCTTCATCCATGGCTTTCACGCCATCATCGCCAAACTGCGTTATCAACCCGACGCCATTCTTGAAATATTCATCGACGCCGAACGTCATGATGCTCGGGTGCGCGATCTGATGCGCCATGCCGAACTGCACGCTGTCCGGGTTGTTCCGGTCGATGCAAAACGCCTTGAAGGCATGGCCGGTGGTGGCGCGTGTCATCAGGGCGCGGTGGCCCGGGTTTCCGCCGAGGTGCGTCATGTCACGCTCGATGATGTGCTGGACACCCTTGAAGAACCCGCTTTCCTTCTGGTGCTCGACGGTATTCAGGATCCGCACAACCTCGGTGCCTGCCTGCGCGTCGCCGATGCCGTTGGCGCGCACGCCGTGATCGCCCCTAAGGACCGGGCCGTCGGGCTGACGCAAACAGCGATCAAGGTCGCCAGCGGCGCGGCAGAGAGTGTGCCCTACCTTACCGTGACCAATCTGGCGCGTACGCTGCGCGAGCTTAAGGAACGTGAAATCTGCTTGATCGGCACCGCTGCCGAAGCCAGACAGGATCTCTACACGGCGCAGTGGCCGCTGGCCACCGCCTGGGTGCTTGGCGCCGAGGGGGATGGCCTGCGCCGTCTGACACGCGAAACCTGCGATCAACTGGTCAACATCCCGATGCTCGGCTCGGTGCAAAGTCTGAATGTATCGGTAGCTACCGGCGTCTGCCTGTATGAAGCGAGGCGGCGGCGCGGGAACTGAATAGCACTGAATGGGAGACCGGTGTCCGTATCCATGCGTAAATACTATGAACCGTCAGGCTCCAGCCTGACCAAGGAGGAATGACATGCCTGAACTCGACCGACCGCAGCGTCGTCACCGTAACATGGCACTGGCGGTTGTCGTGTCGGCCTTCGTCATTTCATTCTTCCAGCGTTTCGCGCCGGCAGGCATTGCCCAAGATCTGGCTTCGGCCTTTGGCACCAGCGCCTCATCGCTCGGGGTCCTGGCGGCAACTTATTTCTACGTCTACACCGTAATGCAGGTGCCAACCGGTATCTTTGTCGACACCTTCGGACCGCGTCGCATTTTACTCTTTGGCGGTATGGTCGGTGCAGCGGGTAGCCTTTTATTCGGCATGGCGTCGACGCTGGAGATGGCGCTGATCGGGCGCACCCTGATCGGCCTGGGTGTCTCGGTCACCTTTATTTCCATGCTCAAGTTCATCGCGGTCTGGTTTGATGAGAGCCGCTTTGCCAGCATGGTCGGTCTCAGTATGCTGTTTGGCAATCTTGGCTCGGTATTGGCCGGTTTTCCGCTCTCGTGGCTGGCGCAGGCGGTCGGGTGGCGCAGTGTATTTATCGCGGTGGCGGGTATTTCCCTGCTGCTCGGAATCGCCTGCTGGGTACTGGTGCGGGATCATCCGCACAGTGCGGTCGGTAGCGTGATCAGGAAGCCGCACTTTGATCGTACGGTGGTGTTCAGCGGCCTGCTCCAGGTCCTCAGAAACCGGGCCACCTGGCCAGCGGCATGGATCAATTTTGGCGTCAGCGGCAGTTTTTTTACTTTCGGCGGTCTGTGGGCGACGCCCTTCCTGATTCAGGCGCACGGGATGTCGCGTGGTGTTGCAGCCAGTCATCTCAGTTTGTATTTCGCCGGGTTTGCGCTCGGTTGCGTCGGCATCGGTGCAATTTCGGATCGCCTTGGCCAGCGTAAGCCGGTACTGATCGTCGGTACCCACCTCTACGCACTGACTTGGCTGGTCTGGCTCTCCGGGGTGGCGCTGCCGCTTGAGGTGAGCTTCGGCCTGTTTGCCTTGATGGGGATTTTCACCGCCAGCTTCACATTGACCTGGTCGTGTGCCAAGGAAGTCAATCCGCCCCTGCTTTCCGGCATGTCGACCAGTGTCACGAACATGGGCGGCTTCCTCGCCGGAGCGATACTGCAACCCCTGTTCGGCTGGGTGATGGACCTGCATTGGGCCGGCGGCATGAGCAGCACCGGCGTACGTCTTTATACTGCGGGGGATTATCATGCCGGATTGTTGCTGCTGGCAATGACGGCAAGCATTGGTGCCATCGCGTCGTGGCGTATTCGCGAAACGAATTGTCGCAATATCTGGAAGCCACCGGCTGCATCGCAATGATGGAGTCGTTGAAGGCCGCTTGCTAGTTTCATTCAGTCGACATCGCCGAATCGACCGTGTTGTAGCTTGCTCCGGGATGACATGCGACGGTGCCGTCATGGCAGAAGATTCATAATCATTCCGACGCCCGATAGAAACAGGTCTCATACCAGCGCACTCGACTGCGGAGCGCTTTGCTGCTGGCGTTGTTTTTCAATCGCCAGTATGGTGTTGGCCAGCGTTTCCGGGTTACAACGAGATTGCTTGTATTCTTTTTCCTGGTAGTCAACGAGCGCTATTTCGACTGCCTGCGGGTCAAGAATCGAGATCGGTGACCGGCAGTGGCTGCATGCCGCCTGCGTACGGATGTCGACCGCTGCGCCGCTGCCTGTGCAATGGACTGTGCCGATGCGTGCAGCGAGTGCCGTAATTTCGGCGGGTGCAAGCTGGCGTACAAAACCCTTTTCGATCATGAACTGCGCGAATGCCGTGAAACGACCGTGAATCTGCAGGCAGCGGTGATAGGTAAAACGACCGCTACGTACCATGTCGAGCCCGGCAATCAACTTGTCCCTGCAGCGCGGACAACGCAAGGTGGCCGAATGCGGCTGGCGCTGGTCGCCGCAGTGCGTATGGATCAGCTTGAACAGATCGATGATTCCGCCGGGATTGATCTGGACGCTTTCGAACGGGTCGAAGCAGATACCCTGGCAGGGGAAACAAAGGTCAAGAACTACCGTGCCGAAATTTCGATACGGCAACTGCAGCCGTGTCATCGGCTGGGAACACGATGGGCAGGGGTATGGAGTAGATTTGGGTTGGAATCATGGGAGGATCATTGTCAAATACATCGACCGATATTACTCTGGAGCCGTCCCTTGTCACTGGTGTTTTAACTGGCTGCCCGTTTGCGAGGAGTCCGAGTTGTGGGGGTGGTTTTGACGCTCGCCGGTGCTATCTCAAGGAGGCCCCGCAATGCGTCATTCAGCGGAGAGAAATAATAACTTGAACAATAGTATCTACACATACTGATCGCGCGGCTTCAGTTTATAGTTCCATTCGCCATGAAACTCGTCCCGCTCAATCGAGAGCGTGCCAGTTCTTCATCGGAAACCTTGATTCCCGGTGCGTAGGTATTTTCATCAAGGGTCGCCTTGATGTGCAGTCCTTTGCGCGTGGCTGTGCTTCCGATCAAATTGATAACGACCTCCCGGCTGAGCAACGGACGCCCTCGCCAATTGGCCGTGATGTGGCAGAACATGCGATGTTCAATCTTGT
>JAYSZS010000330.1:0-8240 GCA_043737935.1 Propionivibrio sp.
GCCTGCCTGCCGTACGAGGCCTATTACAGTCTGCAGGCCATCGCGCGCACCGCCTGGCGGATGCGGGTGGCACACCGCCGGCTGCTCGAATGGAATCCATCGAGCGAGGCCGAGCGCGAAGCGGCATGCAAATCGGCCGCGCATGGCCACAGCGAAGTCAGTGAACTGGCCGACTCCTATCGCACGATGTGGATTGCCCCGGTCATTGCCAGCGCGCTGGCGATCCATCTGGCCAGCGCGAATCCGGCGGTGCTGGCCGTGGCCGCGCCGATTCTTCTCCTGTGGCTGGCGGCGCCATTCAGCGCCTGGTGGATCAGCCGCCCACTGGTTCGCCGCAAGGCGTCCCTGAACATTGAGCAGAGTTACTTCCTGCGCATGCTGGCGCGGCGGATCTGGGAATTCTTCGATAGCTTCGTCGGGCCGGAAGACCATTGGTTGCCACCGGACAACGTTCAGGAATATCGTCATGCCGCGGTGGCGCACCGTACTTCGCCGACCAACATCGGGCTGGCGCTTCTGGCCAATCTGTCCGCTTACGACTTCGGTTTCATTCCGGCTGGTCAACTCGCCCTGCGTACGGCAAACACCCTGCACACTCTGGATGGTCTCGAACGCTACCGCGGGCACTTCTACAACTGGTACGACACGCGAACCCTGGAGCCCCTGACACCCATGTATATCTCGACGGTGGACAGTGGCAACCTGGCCGGCCATTTGCTTACCCTGCGCGCAGGCCTGCTCGCCGTGGCCGATGAGCAAATTATTGGCGCGCGGCTGTTCGACGGCCTCAACGATACCTTCAGGATTCTCGAGGATGTTCTCGAAGACGAGGCAGACCGGGTGGTCGCTGGCCTGCTCATCGCGTTCAGGCATACCCTGGACTCGGTGTGCGCTGCGCGTCCGCATACGCTGGCGGCCCTGTATGAGAGCTTTGCCCGGCTGGAAAGTGGCGCCGCCGGGTTGCTTGCCCCGTTCGCCGGCAACGTCGAGATGAGGGACGTCAAGGTTCCGGAAAACGAGGATAAAAGGCAAGAGGCCCGAAAATGGGCGCAGGCACTGGCCAGCCAATGCCGAAGTGCGCTGGAGGAGCTGACGTTCCTCGCCCCGTGGCTGCTGCTGACGACGGCACCCGGCGGGCTTGCCGCCTGTTTCACCCGGATTGACGAGTTCGCCTCGATCACGGCCATACCCACGCTGCGCGAACTGGCAAGACTGGATGCTAGTCTGTGTCCGAAAATCGGGCGACGCTTCGACGACGCGACTACGCCCGGGAAAAATGCTTTGACGACCGGGCAACGCGTCTGGCTGGCCGATCTGCAACGCGCCATCGAGACCGCCAGCGAGCGCGCCAGAGAGCGGATGACGGGCATTGATCGGCTGATTGTGCAAACCGGCGAATTCGCGCACATGGAGTACGATTTCCTGTTTGACAAGTCGCGTCATTTGTTGAGCATCGGCTACAACGTCGGTGAGCAGCGCATGGATGCCGGATTCTACGACCTGCTGGCTTCCGAAGTGCGCCTTGGCTGCTTCGTCGCCATTGCGCAGGGGCAATTGCCACAAGAGAGCTGGTTTGCCCTCGGACGCCTGCTCACCGGCACGGGCGGAGACCCGGTTCTGCTATCCTGGAGCGGATCGATGTTCGAGTACCTGATGCCGCTGCTGGTCATGCCGAGCTATGACAATACGCTGCTCGATCAGACCTGCAAGGCGGCGGTGGCCCGGCAAATCGAGTATGGCAAGCAGCGCGGCGTTCCTTGGGGCATCTCCGAATCCGGCTACAACACCGTCGATGTGAACCTCAATTACCAGTACCGCGCCTTTGGTGTCCCGGGTCTCGGGCTCAAGCGCGGACTGGCCGAAGATCTGGTCGTCGCACCCTATGCCTCGGTGCTCGCGCTGATGGTGGCGCCCGAGGCGGCCTGCCTGAATCTGGAGCGGCTGGCCGGCAAGGGGTTCATGGGGCGTTACGGCTTCTTCGAAGCGATCGATTACACGCCGGCACGGCAGCGCCGTGGGCAAGCCTGCGTCGTCGTGCGCTCCTTCATGATGCATCACCAGGGCATGAGTCTGCTCGCCCTGGCCTACCTGCTCCTGGACCGTCCGATGCAGCGTCGCTTTGCTTCCGACCGGCTGTTCCAGGCCGTCATGCTGCTGCTTCAGGAGCGTATTCCCAAGGTCACGGCCTTGTTTTCGCATACGGCCAAGCTTTCCGGAGTCCGTTCGAAGCCGCTTGCCACCGATATGCCGATTCGTCTTTTCAACAGCCCGGACACTGCGATTCCTGAAGTCCAGTTGCTGTCCAACGGTCGCTACCACGTGATGGTCACCAGTGCCGGCGGTGGCTACAGTCGCTGGAAGGATCTGGCGGTAACCCGCTGGCGTGAAGATGGCACCTGCGACAACTGGGGCAGCTTCTGCTACATCCGCGAATTGACCCGGGGGGCCAGTGAAACTCGCGATCAATTCTGGTCGGCCGCGCATCAGCCGACGCTCAGGCGAGCGAATAATTACGAAGCGATCTTCTCCGAAGGGCGTGCCGAGTTCCGCCGTCGCGACCCGGTTGACGCCAGCGTTGGCCTCGGCGGCGGCTATTTTGAGACGCATACCGAGATCGTCGTCTCGCCGGAGGATGATATCGAGTTGCGTCGGGTGCGCATTACCAATCGCTCGCGCCAACGTCGGGAAATCGAAGTCACCAGTTACGCCGAAGTGGTGATCGCAACGCCGGCCAGCGACACGCTGCATCCCGCTTTCAGCAATCTGTTCGTGCAGACGGAGATCCTGCGCGAGCAGCGCGCCATCCTGTGCACCCGCCGCTCGCGATCACGCGACGAGCAGGCGCCGTGGATGCTGCACCTGATGGCGGTGCATGGCGCCGTCATTGGCCAGGTTTCATACGAGACGGATCGCGCGCGCTTCATTGGCCGTGGCCGCAGCGCCGCCGCTCCTCTGGCCATGAGCGGCAGCGCGGCGCTCTCGGGCGCCGCGGGTTCGGTGCTCGACCCGATTGTCGCCATTCGCCATTCGCTGACGCTCGATGCGGGGCAGTCGGTCACCGTTGATTCGGTAACCGGCATGGCCGAAAGCCGCGAGCAAGCCGTGGGCCTGATTGACAAGTATCAGGATCGGCATCTGGCCGATCGCGTCCTCGACCTGGCGTGGACGCACAGTCAGATCGTGCTGCGCCAGCTCAATGCCAGCGAGATTGATGCGCAACTGCATGCGCGCCTGGCCAGTTCGGTGATCTACGCCAATGCCGGGCTGCGCGCCGATGCCGCCGTGCAGATCATGAATCGCCGCGGGCAATCCGGGCTGTGGGGCTATGCCATCTCGGGCGATCTGCCGATCGTGCTGTTGCAGATCGGTGATGCGGCCAATATCGGTCTCGTGCGCCAGCTCGTCGAGGCGCATGCCTACTGGCGCATGAAGGGCCTGGCGGTAGACCTGGTGATCTGGAACGAAGATCATGCCGGCTACCGGCAGCAACTGCAGGACCAGATCATCGGGCTGATCACCTCGGGTATCGAGGCCAATGTGATCGATCGGCCGGGCGGCATCTTTGTCCGCCAGGGGGAGCAGATATCGGGCGAAGATCGTATCCTCTTCCAGTCGGTGGCCAGGGCGCTGATCACCGACAGCCGGGGATCGCTCGAAGAGCAACTCGACGATCGTCACCTGGCTGCAGTGCTGCCGCCGCAACTGAAGCCGATCCGGGCACATCGCCCCGAATCCGCACACGTAGACCAAGCGCCGGGTCGGAACTTGATCCTGTTCAACGGGCTGGGCGGCTTTGCCGCCGATGGCCGCGAATACGTCATTGTACTGCCACCGGGTCAGGTCACGCCGGCACCGTGGGTGAACGTCCTGGCCAACCCGCACTTTGGTACCATCGTTTCGGAGAACGGCGTCGCTTATACCTGGAGCGAAAACGCGCACGAATTCCGGCTGACCCCCTGGCACAACGACCCAGTCAGCGATGCCAGCGGCGAAGCGCTCTACCTGCGCGACGAGCAAAGCGGCCACTTCTGGTCGCCGACGCCGCAGCCGGTGCGCGCTGAAACGACTTACGTCGTGCGGCACGGATTCGGCTATAGCGTGTTCGAAACCCGATCGGGAGGTATTCGCACCGAACTCTGGGTGTATGTAGCGCTGGATGCGGCGGTGAAGTTTTCGGTGCTCAAAGTACGCAACGAATCGGGGCGGCCAAGACAGCTCTCGGCCACCGGTTATGTCGAATGGGTGCTCGGTGATGTGCGCGCCAAATCGGCGATGCATGTGCACACCGAAATCGCCGCCCACAGCGGTGCGATCTACGCGCGTAATCCTTACAGCACCGAGTTCTCCGAACGGCTGGCCTTTTTCGACGTCGACGATCCGGCACGTACGCTTAGTGGCGACCGCGCCGAGTTCATCGGTCGCAACGGCTCGCTGCAAAATCCGGCGGCCATGAAACGCACGCGCCTGTCCGGCAAAGTGGGTGCCGGCCTCGATCCTTGTGCCGCGCTTCAGGTGCACTTCGACCTGGCCGACGGACAGGAGCGCGAAATTGTCTTTCGCCTGGGCGTCGGGCGCACTGCCGATGAGGCCGTCAAGCTGGTGCAGTGCTTCCGCGGTGCCGTGGCGGCGCGCGCTGCACTCGAAGACGTGCGCCAGCACTGGCAGCGCACGCTCGGTGCGGTGCAGGTGGAAACACCCGATCCCGCGCTCGATGTGCTGGCCAACGGCTGGCTGGTTTACCAGACTCTGGCGTGTCGTATCTGGGCTCGCAGCGGCTACTACCAGTCGGGCGGCGCCTTCGGCTTTCGCGACCAGTTGCAGGACGTCATGGCGCTCATCCACACCGAGCCGGGTCTGCTGCGCGAACACCTGCTGCTCTGCGCCAGCCGCCAGTACCTGGAAGGCGATGTCCAGCACTGGTGGCATCCGCCCTCGGGTCGCGGGGTGCGCACGCACTGTTCGGACGACTACCTGTGGCTGCCCCTGGCCGTGAGCCGCTACGTGCTGGCCAGCGGCGACAGCGGGGTGCTCGATGAATCGGTGCTGTTCCTCGAAGGTCGCGCAGTCAACCCGGAGGACGACTCCTACTACGATCTGCCTGGCCGTTCCAACGAGGGGGCCAGTCTCTACCAGCACTGTGTGCGGGCCATCGGCAACGGTCTGCATTTCGGCGAGCACGGCTTGCCACTGATCGGCTCCGGCGACTGGAACGATGGCATGAACCTGGTCGGCATTGGCGGCAAGGGCGAGAGTGTGTGGCTCGCTTTCTTCCTGTGCCAAGTGCTCAGGCAGTTCGCACCGCTGGCGGCTGCCCATGGCGACCCCGCCTTCGCCGAACTTTGTCTGGCCGAGGATGCCCGCTTGCGCGTAAGCATCGAGCAGCATGGCTGGGATGGCCAGTGGTACCGCCGCGCCTACTTCGACGATGGCACGCCACTCGGATCGAAAAGCAACACGGAATGCCGCATCGATTCGATTTCACAGAGCTGGTCGGTGCTCTCCGGTGCGGGTGATGGTCAGCGTTCACGCCTGGCCATGCAAGCCGTCAGCGAGTTCCTGGTGCGGCGCGACGAGGCGCTGGTTCAGCTTCTCGATCCGCCCTTCGATACGGCGAATCTTGATCCCGGTTACATCCGCGGTTATGTGCCGGGGGTGCGCGAGAACGGCGGGCAGTACACCCATGCGGCGATCTGGGCGGCGATGGCTTATGCCGCCCTCGGCGAACGCGAGCGTGCCTGGGAAGTGCTGACCCTGATCAACCCGGTAAATCATGCGCTTTCGGCACAGGCCGCGGCGATCTACAAAGTCGAACCTTATGTCGTCACCGCCGACGTCTATGCACTCACTCCGCATACCGGTCGCGGCGGCTGGAGCTGGTACACCGGATCGGCCGGCTGGATGTACCGCTTGATTCTCGAATCGCTGCTCGGTCTCCAGTTGGTGGGGAACACGCTGCATTTCACACCCTGCCTGCCCGCCGACTGGCCGTCGTTCAAGATTAGCTATCGTTATCGGGAAACGATGTACCTCATCACCGTAAAGCAAACGCCTGCCGATGACGAGGATATGAGCGGTGTGACCAGCGTCAGGGTCGATGGTGTAGAGCAGTCCGACAAGAGGGTTCCTCTGGTCGACGATCAGCAGGAACACCAGGTCGAGGTGGCAGTGAATGCTGGATCGAAACTTTAACGGACCGAAAGTGTATCGGAATGACCCTGACGGATGACTCGACAAACAGTTTTGCGAGCGTGGTCGCCGCAGGCGAAAGCCTTGGGTCAGTATGCTTCGCATTTAGAACAGTTGCTGGGGGAGGTGTGGCAAATCCGGTCCCGGTCGGCCAGGCGATGGTGGTGCCAACCAGTCCCCGGTGCCGTTAAGCCGTACGGATCGACAGGGATCCGGCTATCTGGATCAACGATGAGTTTCGTCCCCGCTTTTAATCCATAGCTCGCACCGGGAGTGCATTCGGGTAACATCGCTTCTTTTTGCACTGGCCTGTCCTGTGATCCACTCCGCTTCACCGTCCCCCGAGCATATCCTGCACGAAGTCTTCGGCTTCAACGCTTTTCGCGGTGCGCAGGCCGGCATCGTCGAGCATATGATCGCCGGCGGCGATGCGCTGGTGCTGATGCCGACCGGCGGCGGCAAGAGCCTGTGTTACCAGGTTCCGGCAGTCGCTCGGCATCGTGCCGGACGCGGCGTGACACTGGTGGTCAGCCCGCTGATTGCGCTGATGCACGATCAGGTTGGCGCGCTTGAAGAAGCCGGTGTGCATGCCGCGTTCCTCAATTCGTCGTTGCTGCTGCCCGAAGTGCAACAGATCGAGCGCGAAATGATGAGCGGCCGGCTGGTGTTGCTTTATGTGGCGCCCGAGCGCCTGACCACCGAGCGCATGCGCGGACAGCTCGATTCGCTGCACGAGCGCGGCCTGCTCAGCCTGGTGGCCATCGACGAGGCGCATTGCGTCAGTCAGTGGGGGCACGACTTCCGCGCTGACTATCTGGCGCTGAACCTGCTGCACGAGCGCTACCCCGACGTGCCGCGCATCGCGCTTACGGCAACGGCCGACGAGCTGACGCGCGCCGACATCGTTGAACGCCTGGCGCTCGGTGAAGCGCGCGTCTTCATCAGCAGCTTCGACCGACCGAACATCCGCTACGCGGTGATCGAAAAGGACGACGCGCGCAAGCAGTTGCTGCGCTTCATTCAGGATGAGCACGTGGGTGACGCCGGCATCGTATATTGCCAGTCGCGCAGAAAGGTCGAGGAGACGGCCGTCTGGCTGAGCGGCGAGGGCATCGGCGCGCTGCCTTACCACGCCGGGCTCGACGCCGGCATGCGCCGACGCCACCAGAATCGCTTTCTGCGCGAAGAGGGCATCGTCATGGTCGCCACCATCGCCTTCGGCATGGGCATCGACAAGCCGGATGTGCGCTTCGTGGTGCACATGGATCTGCCGAAATCGATCGAGGGCTATTACCAGGAAACCGGCCGCGCCGGCCGCGACGGCGAGCCGGCCGAAGCCTGGATGGCCTACGGCTTGCAGGATGTGGTGAATCAGCGCCGCATGATCGACGACAGCCCGGCCGGCGAGGAGTTCAAGCGCGGCCAGCGCGGCAAGCTCGACGCGCTGCTCGCGCTGGCCGAGTCGCACGACTGCCGGCGGGTGCGCCTGCTCGGCTATTTCGGCGAGGCGAGCGAGCCCTGCGATCCGGCGACCCAGAACCCGTGCGACAACTGCGCGGCGCCGCCCGCCACCTGGGACGCGACCGAGGCGGCGCGCAAGGCGCTCTCGTGCATCTACCGCTTCCATCAGCACGGCGGGCAGCGCTTTGGTGCGGTTCATCTCATCGACGTGCTGCGCGGCAAGCCGACCGACAAGGTGGCGCAGCACGGCCACGCGAGCTTGTCGACCTTCGGCATCGGCGCGGATGTGAGCGAGGCGCAATGGCGCGCGGTGCTGCGCCAGTTGATCGCGCTCGGCCACCTGCGCACCGAGGGCGAATACAACACGCTCGAGCTGACCGCGACCGCGCGCGAGGTGCTGCGCGGCGAGGTGAGCCTGTTGCTGCGCGAGGCGAGCGATGCGCCGCGGCGCAGCCGGGCCAAGCGGGTGCGGGCCGAAGGGCGCGGCGCGCGCGACAAGGCCCCGCCGCTGCCGCTGGACGATGACGGCCTGGCCCGCTTCGCTGCGCTCAAGGCCTGGCGCAGCGAGGTGGCGCGCGAACACACCCTGCCGG
>JAYSZS010000331.1:0-8234 GCA_043737935.1 Propionivibrio sp.
CGGTCGCTGGTGAAAATGAATGCTTACTGGATAGACAGGCGAGCGGGCCGTCCAGGCGGATTGGCTGGCGATGATTTTAACCTCGGTCGACAGCAGAACCTTGGGCAGGTCATTGGCGGCGGGCCGAAGATCGGTCGCAATGACCCGTGCCCCTGCGGCAGTGGCAAGACATTCAAAAAATGCTGCGGTGCCAACAATGCTCCGGCCATTTTGCATTGAAGGTCATGAGGATGCCGCCTCATTCCGCCCGCAGCGCTTCCACCGGTTCGAGCCGTGCTGCACCGCTTGGCGGGCAGGACGCCGGCTAACAGGCCGATGACGATGGCGATGGCCTCGGCAAACAGCACGAAGCTGATCGGTGTCTTGATCGGCAACGCCGGCACCAGCAGATGAATCAGTTGCGCCAGCCCGAAGCCGAGCACCAGGCCGACTAAGCCGCCGAGCACCGAGAGGGCCACTGCCTCGCCGAGAAATAAGCCAAGGAATTCTTGGAGGCATTACCGCTTTGCTAACGAACAAGATTTGAAATGATATTAGTGTCAAGCAAGATTTTGTTGCTCATAATATTACGTCGTCAAGCGGCAATAATCCTAAATCAATATTCGGGAAGTCAACATCAAGCAATTCCCATGCTGCCAATAGACGGAGGAGATTGTGTGGCTTGACAGACTCAATGATCAGGCGATTACCATCCTTTCTCACAATCGCCTCATTCCCGGCAAGCTCAAACTCGCGAGGTATGCGCAAGGCCTGATTGGAACCATTACGAAATAGTTTTACACGGCGTTCCGGTAGCATTTCATTCCTTTGCAAATGTCTTGGCATAGGCTAGCTTGCTGCGGCTGCGAATTCAAGCAAAACTATTTTTTACTCGGCTTCGACGACGCATCTCATGCCGTGAACAGCGGTGAAAATGACGCTCATTGTCGCGCTGGCGTTGGGCGGATGTTCGGGTGGAATTCCGCCGGCGAATACGCGCCTGAACGGAAGCCGGCTTATGCCTTGCCTTTCGTCCAACTGCGTGTTGTCGCTGGCCAGCGCTGAAAGCCAGCGGGTTGAAGCTTTGCGCTACGGCGGCCACAGCGGCGATGAGGCACAGGCGCAAAGCCGGCTGCTTAGTGAGCGTCCTCAAGGGCATGGAGCGAGTGCACATTGTGCGCGTCGAAGAGGGTTATATCCACTCCGAATTCCGTTCGGCGCTGCAGGGCTTTGTGGACAATATTGAATTTCTTTTCGACTCACCCGGTGCCATCTAGATGCGCTTGGCATCACGCCTCGGCTCCGCCGATTTCGGGGTGAATCGTGAACGTGTGTAGACTATCCGCGCCGCTTCGCTGATTCCACCGAAGCGAACTGATCAGTGTCCTGAGTATTGACTCTGGTGGAGCGCAATCAGGGCGCCGGCTAGGGCAAGCGCCCGGCGGAAATCAGGCGGTTGTTGAGAATGTTGGGGGAAAGCCAGACAACGATATCGTCAAATTGTCCGCCATTAGCTCCTGTTCCTGCTTGCAGGTGGCTCACGAAAACCTGATTGCTGTCGAGATTTATTGCTTCATCGACACCTGAAGCTCCCGCTGAGCCATTCTTGCCCAAGGAGAAAATCACTGCCACCGCATTGTCTGAAAGCGTTTGGGCGGTGCCGCAGTCGTTGGCTGTTACGCCGATTCCGCTGGCGCAAACGAATAACAATTTCCGTTGGACTGGAGGAGGGCCGACGCTTGACAGGGAAAGAGTCTGTAAGCCGATTGCTTGCATTTTGCCCGCAGTAGTGTAAGGGTAAGTCTGAGCGGAAACGCTATTGGAATATACGGAATAACGAATGGGGTTACCCCAAGCATCAAGCAAGTAGCCCTGAGCATCTGTAGGCGCCAAGCCTAATGTAGAAGCCGGGACAAAGCCGTTCAAGGGGTTATTACAAACGCCAGTTCCGACCGGGGATTCAGTTCCTCCGGCAGGCGGTGGTGCTGCAGGGCAGGGAAGGCGGCCTTGTCCGGCCGCAAAGCCAAGCAGTGCTTCGTTGATGGATGCCAACTGCTTTTGGGTATCGTTTATGTTCTGAATGTCTCTCTGGGCAGATATTGGAACCAGCATTCCTCCAATCAGAAGCGCCACGATGACCAGCACAATCGCAAGTTCGGTTAGCGTGAAGCCTTTTTGACAAGTAAAGTTAGAAGTCCTCTTTATATGATCAAGTTGCGACCGGAGTCGTTTCGTATGCAAAGTCATGGCCTCAGCCAATTCTCTACACGCAACCCATCAACTCGACTGAATTCGCTTGTGTTATCGGTGACTAGCGTTAGATCAAGCGCCAGTGCATGTGCGGCAATAAGCAAGACGTTCGGGCCTATTGGAGTACCCTTACGTTCCAAAATGATCCTTAAGCGACCATAATGTGAATCGGTAGAAACACCCAAGGGCAATACCTCCAGTCTTGAAAGCACCTGATCAATTCTTTCCCTTAAAGAATCCGAGGATACTTTTTCGGCTCCAAAACGGAGTTCACACGCGACGATAATGCTTGTGCAGCAACGAGTGTTTGAATTCTCACGTAGTTTCTTAGATGCATTACCGCTTGGCTGGCGAACCAGATTAGAAATGATATTGGTGTCGAGCAAGAATCCGTTGCTCATAGTATTACGTCGTCAAGCGGCAGTAATCCTGAGTCAATGTTCGGGAAGTCATCATCAAGCAATTCCCATGCGGCCAATAGGCCGATTAGATCGTGCGGCTTGATAGATTCAATGATCAGGCGATCACCATCTTTCCTCACAATCGCCTCATTCCCGGCAAGCTCAAATTCGCGAGGTATGCGCAAGGCCTGATTGGAGCCATTGCGAAATAGTTTTACATGACGTTCTGGTAGCATTTCATTTCTCTGCATATGCACTAGCATATGTTATGCTTGATACGGCTGAAAACGCAAGTACTGTGAATATTTGTCTTTGAATTATTGGCTTTGCTGGGGCTTCATGGCTTAAGGCATAGGACGATATCCTTGGAGGGGTTCGTGCCAATATAAGGTGGGATGCCGGAGTAAACGTAGCTGGCACTCAGATAACTTGTCAGGTTAGGTTCTTCAAGGAAGTTATTCCCAGCCAAGACTTCAAAGTTGTCCGTAGTCGCACGGGGGTTTCCATTGACCTGACGACCACTAAAAATGAGTGCCCCACGGCAGGATATGCCGTTGACGGTGATGCAACCAGTAGCCTGGTCGTTGCAGACGACGTAACCAAACTGGTTTTTCCAGTTGGCCCAGGTGTTGGCAAAACCGGTAGAGAAAATTGGTGAGCACCCGGGCAGGGATTGAGGAAAATTTAGTGGCGGCAATATATTGCCTAGAAAGGCTGCTTTAGTATTGCCATTGACGCGGGGTGAAGGATTAGTCGGTAGTGTTAGCGTGGTTTGTATGTCAAAACAAGCCTTCAACCCATCAAATAGAGTTATTGCTGACCCGGTGATAAAAAGATCGTTACGCTTGGCGATTGGCGAAAAGAGTTCGCGTGCTGAAATCCATATCAGACGATCATTATTGATGCTCGACTCGGGTTGGCCCGCGACCACCGTGAGGGTGCCTTTTTTAATAGCGTAACCGCCGTCAAGATAACTGGCAATGCTATTAGTTGCATCACCGCTGCAATTGAAGGTTCCGGTCGGTCGGCTTTGTCCGTTCAGCGGAGAACCTGGTGCGAGGATTACCGCAACAGCACCGCCACTCGCGTCGTTAGGGTCTATCAGCGCGTTGCCAATATTGTCCTGAACCCTAATTTGACCGCGCGTGTCCCAATTGAGCGGGGCTGTTTTCGGGTTGTACTTGTGGCTACCGGAAACGACGTACCACAAACATTCGCCTCCGGTTGCACGCAAGTCGGGCAATCCCAGTGTCTTGTAGGGCAAACGACCGATCATCGTTTCACCGGCAACACCGCAGACAAGTTCGGTCACGCCGTCATTGTTCGTGTCCGGGCAAAGCAGATAACCAAAAACTTCGTTTGGATGCGAATCGCGATAAGTTGCGGCGTAACCGATCAGCGCCGCCTTGGCTTGTGCCAGCGCTTCTTCGGTGCCTTGTTCGCGGGCGTAGTTGCTCCCGGCGATATTGGCCGACTTGAAAAAAAACGCCAGGCTGAACATCATTGCAACGAGTAGCGCCAACAGTAGTGCGGCTCCCCGCTGCCTTTTCCACTTCCGTTGGTGCTGAAGATTGATCTCTTTGACGAAGCCGGGCATTTTAGCTGCGCCGTCTGTTAATTCTGGGTTTGGCGACGCACATTGATTCGCCCACCATTGAGCAAATCAGTTGCCTCCCCCGTATTCCGGTTAATCGTACCGCCCACCCTGGCATTGCCGGCCGGGGATTCGCTGGCCTGGACGACGACCCTGCCGGAGTCTTTCCGTCTCGGGGTGACCTTGACTCCACTAGGCATTTCATTCTCGTTTTGCGCAACGCCGTTGACCCACGCCGTGCGCTTGCCGCTGCTGCGCGTGACGACGCCGTCGATGGTCAGCGTCGGGTCTTCGGGGATTTCCTGTTTTTCCTGAATATTGAGTTGCCGCTGGCGATCAAGGGTCTGTCGGCGTTCGGGGGTGAAGAACAGGCGGCCGAGTTCATCAGAGGATTCCTGGGCACTGGCGTTCGTGCTGATAGCGGTAACGAGCGCCAAGGCGGCAAGCAGCCCGGGAAGGATTTTGTAAAGTCTGGTCAGCAGCGGGGGCGTGTTCATCGGGGTGTTCGCCTTCCTCATTTGCTCGCCACTTCGCGCAGCGTGACCCAGTCGATCTGGCAGTCGGCCTGCAACTGGGCCGGGATTCCGCCTTCGGCGCCGCCGCGCGGTAGTCGCGAGACATTACAGCTCCTGACCTGGATCAAGGCTCTGGCCTGTCGGCGCAGGTCGTCAAGCAGGCGTGTCAGGTCTTCCTCGTGCAGCAGCTTGAGCTGCACCCTCATTGAACTGGCATAATAAGCATAGCCGCTGCCCGGGGTGGCGTCGAGCGCTCGTTGTGGAGCGATCTCGTATTGCAGGTCGAGCAGTCGCCGCCGGTCGCGAATTTCCTTGAGCAGTTCGACCCACTCAAGCCGCTGTTCTTCGCCGACCACGCCACGCGCCTCGAGTTTGTGGAAGATGGCGGATTTCTGCCGGATCTCGTCTTCTTCGCTGCGTACCCGATTGAGCTTGCCGTCAAAATCGTTGCGTTCCGCCTGAGCGGCGGCCTGCTCGAGTTTTGCCGTTTTGATCAGGTTGAGAGAAAGATAGACGGTGCCGGCGCCGATAGCCATCATCGTCAGCGCCACGAGCAGGCTGAACTGCAGTTTGGGGAGGTCAGCGCTGCCGATCTTCATGATCCGATTTTCCTGACGACCTGCAGGCTGAAAGAGCGCGGCTTGTTGTCTTCAAGCGTGGTGTCGCCGCTCTTGAGCGACTTGCCGGATTCGATGTCAAAAGGCCGTTGCAACACTTCAACCTGCAACTTCGGATTGGCTTTCAGCGCGTCAAGCAGAACATTGAATGCGCCGAGCATTTGCCGTGCGTTGGCGTTGGTGCCGGGCTTCAGGGTGCCGTGCACCAGGACCGCTTCGCTGTCGCCGGTAATGCTACTGGCTGTAGTCGCCTGGCCTGCGGCCTTGATGGCGGCAGCGTCGAGGCCACCCACTTTCCAGTCAATGCTGTCGAGTTCAGCCGCCGGAGCGGCTTGCAGGGCGCGGCTGATCTCGCGATAGAGGCCGGCGGGCGAGGCGCTCATTCTTTCGAGTTCAAGATAACGATCGATGATGCGGCGCAGCGTTTCGTTGTTGGTCGGGATGGGCGGAAAGGTTTTGACAAGGTCGTTGTAGCGCTGACGCGACAGGCTGGCCTCGCTTCTGAGCGCTCCGGTTTCGTGGGTGACGGTAAAGGATTCGAAGAGAAGTTTCACTGAAAACAGCAGGCAGCCGAGCAGGGCGAGCGCGCCTAGACGCTGAAGTACAGAGCGAATCTGCCCGAGATGATGGTCGTGACGCTGATCGTCGCTGGCGAACTGGATGCGCGGCGGTGCGGTAACCAGCAAATGGAGGAAGAGCGGCTCGCTATGGGTATCGGGCAGCGGTGTTTTGAGCCCGGTTTTTTTGGCGCAGTCCTCAATATCGAGGATGTTAAAATTGATCGTTGCGCTGTTGGTGCAACTGTTCTCGATGGCTTTCAGTGCGCCGGGGTGCGCCAGAATGTGGGCCTTGATCGGCTGGTTGCGCCCGATCAGGCGCTGGCTGGCGAGGTATTGCTGGAGCTTGAACGCCTCGCCGGAAAATGCCTGCGCGATGCTGCCAATGCTGCTGTTGTGCAATGGCGTGAGTCGGCTGAAATGCAGTTCTCCCTTTTCAAAATAGCTTTGCCGGATGCTTTGATCCTGGATGGTCAACAACAGGCACTGATCGGTGTCGAGCTGGAGTTTTTTCAGCAGCGCGGGAGCCAGCAGCGGCAGCGAGAAGATGCCGGACATCGCCGCACCGGTGTCGGCGATGGCCTGCAGCCAGGGGGTAAAGAAATCGTTATTGGTCAGCGCGGCGAGCAAGAGGCGCTCATCCTTGCGCTTGTTTTTTTCGTAGCCGAGCGACAGCGAGGCGGTCAGTTCAGTGTTGAAAAAAAGTTGCCCGAGTTTGCGCGCAATGATGGCTTTGCGATCCGCACCCCGCAGGAAGGGAATGGTCTCGATCTGGAAGCCTTCCTCGGAGACGTTGACCAGTAGCGAAAAAACGCTTTTCGGATTCTGCGCCAGATAGGCAGCAAAATCCTGGTGGCCGGATTCCGTTGCCGCGAACAGCCCTTCACTCATCAGCTCGCCCGACTGCCAGCGGTAGGCGCTCATCTGATGAGCACTGAGGTAAAGCAGGCGACTGGTTTTCATTGGCGTTGTTCGCTTGTGGCGTAATCAGTCAACAAGAAACTGCGAACCACTAAGGCACCAAGAGCACCAAGTTTCACCAGAAAAAACAGAAAGATATAAATGCCTTTCCTTGGTGCCCCTGAGTGTACTGGGTGACTTGGTGGTGAATCTTTTGCCCTTGTTCTCTATCATCATAAGTGGCTAGGTTTTTATCTTGCTGATGACGTCGTAAACCGGCCCGAGGACGGAGAGCATGATCCATCCGAGCAGGCAGCCGAGGACGACGGTGAGCATAGGTTCGATCAATTGCTGCACCCGTTCGACCGATTCCCTGACATCGCGATTATAGAAGTAACTGACGTTGATCAACGCCGCATCGAGCGAGCCGGTGCTTTCACCGACGCGCAGCATGCGGATCACCAGCGGCGGGAAAAAGCCGATGCTGTGGAAAGCCGCAGTGACGTTCTGGCCCTCCCCGATCAATTGTTCGACACGTTCCAGCCCTTGTCGCACGACCAGATTGCCGACGACATCCTGCGTGGTACGGATCGATTCAAGGATCGGTATGCCCGAGGCGTAGAGCAGGGCGAAGGTATTGGCGAAGCGGGAGAAAATGATCTTGCGCAGAATCTCGCCCACCAGCGGCAGTTTCAGCTTGATCCCGTCATAGCGAACACGCGCCAGTGGATTGTGGTGCAGCAGGATTTTCAGGCCAATTACCAGCAAGACGGGCAGCAGCAGGGCAACATACCAGTAGGACACCAGCAGGTCGGAAACAAAAAACAGCACCTGCGTCTGCAGCGGCAGAACCTGCCCCATGTTTTTCACGAACTGTTTGAGCTGCGGCACCATGTAGATCATCAGGAAGAAGGTCGCCGAGAGGACAATGGTTCCGACAAAAGCCGGGTACATGATCAGTTTCTTGGTTTGCGAGGCCAGCTCGTCTTCCCATTTCAGAGATTCGGTCAGGCTTTGCAATACCTGCGGCAGTCGACCGGTGGTTTCGCCGGCGCGAATCAGGCTGACAAAGACCTTGTTGAAGACTTTGGGCTGCCCGTCCATGGCCTGTGAGAGCTTCTGGCCACCCTGGATCGATTCGATCAGACTGGCAACCACTTCACGAAAGCGCGGGTGCTCAAGGCTGTCGCGCAGATCCGACAAACCTTCCAGGATCGGCACCCCGGCGCGCACCAGGAGTTCGAGGTGAAAGCAGAAGTGGATGATCTCGCGACGCGGAACGCCGCCGGCGGCGAACAGGCGGCGATTGCTGATCGGTTCGCCGGTGATCAGATCGAGTTCCATGCGCCGCAAGCGCATCTCGAGGTCGACGATATTCAGCGCGTCGATGCGACCGGCAATCGAACGTCCGTCGGGGCCAA
>JAYSZS010000332.1:0-17543 GCA_043737935.1 Propionivibrio sp.
TCTCGCTGTCAAAGCCGTCGGGAATACGCCCCGCCGACGCGGCGACGGCAGCAGGCGCCAGCGAGCCGGGCAACTGGGGCGCGTCAGGTGGCGGGGCCACGGCACCGGCACCGGCGTATTGCATCGGCTCATGGACAGCAGGGGGTGGCGCAGCGGTCTTGCGGCGGAACAGCAATTTAAAGATGAAAAACGCCGCCATCGCCAGCAAAGCGATCATCAGGATATTGGCCAGTCCTTCGCCCATGCCGAAGTGCGAGAGCAGGGCGGCTATGCCAAGGCCCGCAGCCAGACCGGCAAGCGGCCCCATCCAGTTGCGTTTGGGCGCGGCGACGGGTGCGCCGGCAGGCGAAGCGGGCACAGCCGGTGTGGCTTGCTGCGCGGGCGCAGCGGGTTTGGGTGGCACGGCCTGGCGTTGCATGCCTAAGGACTTGCCGCCACCCAGGCGCGCGGCTTCGGCGCTGCCGACGCTCAGACCAAGCGCCATGAATAATGCAAAAACAGCCAATAATGTATTTTTCAATTGTTTATCCTTCAGAATTTGAAACCACGATGCAGAGCGACAACACCCAGCGTCAGATTGAAATAATCGACCTTCTCAAGACCAGCCTTTTCCATCATTCCTTTCAGCGTTTCCTGATCCGGATGGACGCGAATTGACTCGGCCAGATAACGATAACTGGCCTCATCCCCGGCGATGATTTCGCCGATGAGCGGAATGACTTTGAACGAGTAGAAATCGTAGACCGGCGCCAGCGGCTTCCATACCTGGGAGAACTCCAGAACCAGCAAGCATCCGCCAGGACGCAGCACGCGCTGCATCTCGGCCAGCGCGATGCCCTTGTGGGTCATGTTGCGCAGCCCGAATGCCACGGTCACGCAATCAAAATAGTCATCAGTGAAAGGTAATTTCTCGGCATCACACTGCGCCACCGGGATCAGGAATCCGTTGTCGCACAGTCGATCGCGGCCATTGGTCAACATGGCATTGTTGATGTCAGTGAGCCAGACTTCGCCCTTTTTTCCGACCTTGCCTGCGAAAGCCAGCGCGAGGTCACCGGTGCCGCCAGCGACATCAAGCACACGCGAACCTTCGCGGACGCCGCTTCTGGCAAGGGTGAATAGCTTCCACAGTCGGTGCATGCCAACCGACATGACATCGTTCATCAGGTCGTATTTCTGAGCCACGGAATCGAAGACCTCAGCAACACGTTGGCCTTTTTCGGCCTCGGCGACTTGCTCGAAGCCGAAATGGGTCTTGCTGTTCATCATGCGCAGTAGATGGAGTCAATCAGAGAAAAATCAACGCGCTCTGCCACAGGAAGGTGGTTTGGCCGCAGGTGCAGGGCTATCAGCCGGGTCGCGACTGCCCTCTCCCGCTTCCAGCTTGCCGAGGTAGGCTTGCCACAACTCGTCGCGGTGGACGCAAAGCGTATGCAGAATATCCCAGGAATAGAGGCCACTGTCGTGACCATCTGAAAATACCGGCTTGAGCGCATAATTGCCGACCGGCTCGAGGCTGACAACATCCACATCACGTTTGCCGACCTGCAGCGTCTCCTGCCCCTGGCCGTGGCCGCGCGCTTCGGCTGAAGGCGTAAAAACGCGCAGGAATTCGTAAGTCAGCTCAAAACGCTCACCATTATCGAACGCCAGTTCGAGAATACGTGATTTCTGGTGCAGTTTGATCTCGGTCGGAATCGGCGTATCGGGTTTCAGGCCTGCCATGACTACCTTCGTGTGAAAGCGAAAGCGCTATCATAGCGCAAAGTCGGGTCGGCGACTTCATGGATAGGGCCTTCCATTGAAAAGGGTGCATCCCCGGTTAGAGACTTCCAGGGGCAAGGGTGTCGCAATAATCCCCACAAGCGGCTTTTCCTCTGATATTTCTGCTTCTGAGTTGCGGATTTTTGGAGCAATACGACTTTCCTGATGGTTTCATCTGCCTTCTGACCAATTGTCATCAATTTGTAATCCTGCCTTAATAAACTGGGAGCAAGAAATTTTGGAGAGTCCCAATTTTATGTCTGCCACTATCCTTGTCGTTGAAGATGAGCCGTCGATTCAGGAACTGATTGCCGCCAGCCTGCAGCATGCCGGACACCGGGTATTGCGCGCCGATTGCGCTGAGGATGCAATGCTTCTGGTCACCGAAACACTGCCCGATGTGGTTCTGCTCGACTGGATGTTGCCCGGAATGAGCGGCATTCAATACGCACGCAGTTTGCGCAGTGCAGAGCGTACCCACGATCTGCCGATCATCATGCTCACGGCACGCAGCGAGGAACATGACAAGATTGCCGGCCTGGAGGCGGGTGCTGACGACTATCTGACCAAACCGTTTTCACCACGCGAATTGCTGGCCCGGATCAAAGCGGTTTTGCGCCGTAGAGCGCCGCAAATGACAGAGGATTGCGTCGAAGTCGAAGGTTTGCGCATTGATCCCGTAACGCATCGTGTTTCCGGAAACGGTCGTTCGCTTGACCTTGGTCCGACCGAGTTTCGCCTGCTGCATTTCTTCATGACCCACGCCGAGCGCGTACACAGTCGCACCCAGTTGCTTGATCAGGTTTGGGGTGATCATGTCTTTGTCGAGGAGCGGACGGTGGACGTTCATATTCGCCGATTGCGCGCCGCACTGGAGTTGACCGGGCACGATCACCTGATCCAGACGGTTCGCGGCAGCGGTTATCGTTTTTCGGCACTGTCCGAATGAAACCTTTCGCACTCGCGGAGGATGGGTAGTGAATGCCATCTGGGCACGTACGCTGTGGCTGCTGCTTGCAATCGTCGGCCTGGTCTTTGCACCGGTGGCCATTGTTTACGGGCTCAACTGGGGGCTGACGGCGGGGATCGTTTGCCTTTTTCTCCTGCTGTCCTTGCATCTGCATCATCTTCGACAGTTGATGAACTGGCTGGAAGGCCCCCTCAATAGTCCTTTGCCAAGGGGGCGTGGTGTCTGGGAAATAACGTTTGCCGACCTGCACCGCCGGGTGCGTATTCGTCTGAGCCAGCAGCAGGCGCTTTCAGAAACCCTCGAGCGTTTCGTGCGCGCATTTCAGGCCTTGCCAGACGGTGTGATCGCCTTTGATCGCCATCACCACATCGAGTGGCTGAACGATCGCGCGGAAACGCACTTCGCGTTGTCGGCGGAAAGCGACCGTGGGCAGGCGCTGACCAACCTGATTCGCCATCCGGATTTCGTCGCTTATCTCGGTAGAAGTCGCTTCACTGAGCCTCTGATTTATCGCGGTGGCCGGGTCGAAGGCCTGACCCTGATGCTACAGATCATCCCCTATGGCGAAGAGCGGAATCTTCTGGTCTCGCGTGACATCAGTCAGATGGAGCGCATGGAGACCATGCGCCGCGATTTTATTGCCAATGTCTCTCATGAATTGAAAACGCCGTTGACGGTGGTCGCAGGGTTCTCGGAAATGCTGGCCGATGATTTCGAGGCCTATGGCGATAATGAGATTAGGCAGTATCTGACGCTGATTTGCGAGCAAAACGCGCGCATGCAGCGTTTGATCGAGGACCTGCTGACGCTTTCAGCGCTGGAATCCGGTGGCTCGCCGTTAAACGAAGACCGTGTTGAACTGGAGCCAATTCTGCGCAGCATCTTTAAAGATGCTCAGGCACTTTCTGCGGGTCAGCACGAGATAGTCTTGACAATCGAAACACCATCGGTGCTAGTGGGGTGCGCCAATGAGTTGCGCAGTGCTTTCAGCAATCTGGCGGGAAACGCCGTGCGCTATACGCCACCGGGCGGCAGGATCGATCTGATCTGGCGTAGGCATCAGGGAGGCGGGGAGTTTGTTGTGGCTGATTCAGGAATAGGTATCGCCGCTCAACATTTGTCACGCCTGACCGAACGTTTCTACCGTGTTGATCGAAGCCGGTCGCGTGAAACCGGAGGCACCGGTCTGGGACTGGCTATCGTTAAACACGTTCTGACACGTCACTATGCCACACTGGAAATCGAAAGCACTCCAGGCAAAGGCAGCCGCTTTACTGCGCGCTTCCCCGGATACTGTTTTCGAGACTCGGGGTTAACAGACCGTGAAGCTGACCCGCTCGAAGTCCGGCCCATCGTCAAGTTTATGCAGGAGCCTGGCCTGCCAGGTGCTGTCGGTATATAGCTCGATTATCCGTTCGCGCCGAAACCAGCCCTTTGGCAGTACCAGTGATTGTTCAGCTTCCATCGCTGGCACGGAAGGCAGCATGAATGCACGATGGTATTTGCCAATGTGTTCGCCCGCTTGCGCGATTGGTCGTGCAGCGATCGCCGACGGTATTCCCGGAAGCACCATGATTCCGGCAATCAAGCCACCACTTTTCTCCTGCATCAGCCACGTAGTTTTCGCCAGCAGAAAACGATCACCATCACGCGGGCAGAGAGCGAGTATTTGCCCGTGCGCCATTTTCTTGCCGGAAGTGCTGCGCACGAGACGGAACCCATTGGTCGACTGGTTGACGACTTCCCAGGTATCAGGGCTGTAAGTAAGTTGCTCCTGGCGTACCTGAAGCAATTGCAAAGGGTCCTCCTGGTGCCGAAAGGCAAACAGGGTTTCAAACTCCAGTCTCGAATAGGCACGAACATTTTCCGGTTGCTCGAACTCTTGGCCGGAGATGTAAAAATGCATTTCCTCAAAACCCGTACATAGCCTGGTGATTCCGGAAGTGGCATGGCGCCGGAATTTTCTCTGTGTGCGTACGTGTGACCACGTGCGTGAAAGGCGTTCAAGCAGCCGCTTGCATTGCCCGGTGGTGCAAGCGTCGCCCAGCGCAAGTTGAGATGGCGGTATTTTTTGCCTTAACTGTTGCCTGATCTGGCTGATCTGCATGGCCAGCCGGGATGTATCAAGAAGCCGTAGATGCTCAGTTTGCAGGCACTCGGCCACGGGACGCAGGGCGACGTCGTGCATCTGATCTACGAGGTACTGGGGCAATGAATCTCCGGGTTTTGCCTTGTGCAGGCTGACCAGAGCTGACCAGTAAAGGGCCCAGCGGCGAACCAGAGTCTGCTCATGAACAGAGAGACTGTAACAACCGGCCATATCACAAAGCAGAAAACCGATATAGGTTGCCGCGCAGTGTGTGCTGCGACCCAGGCATTCAAGGGCGTCGGGAATGGGTAGTGTGGCAATTCCCCATTCTTCGGCACTGGCGTAGTAGCCATGTAAGTCAAGCCACAAACCCCATGGAAATTCACGCCGCGCACGCTGATGCTCAACGATGGCCATGCCGGTGTAATGGATACAGCGATGCAGGATCATGGCCACTCTCTGGGCATGGGCTGAGTCTTCTTCCAGTGAGTCGTTCTCGGCACAATGGGCGTAGGCCTTTGCTGTTTTCAGCCAGAGGGCGACGATCTGCTGGAAGATTTCCTCTTCGAGGTGAGCCAGAGGAAGGGATTTGTTCAAGTAACGCTTGGCCAGTTCTTCTGCAACAAAGGCGACAGGGAGACGGACATGTTCGAGTAGCCGGAAATATGTATCTCCATCGGGAGGATTGGACAGAAGACTGTCCAGGAGATGGTTTAGGTCGATTTCAGCTTGTTGGGAATTAGCCAATGAAATACGAGAGATGATCGCACTGCCAGACTCCAGATCGCGAATCGCAAAGGTGATGGGTGACCTGGCATTCATGGCAAGCACCTGCTGGTTGCGGCCATCGGTTCACCGAGCAGATCCGCCAATGCTTCCTTAAGCCGGGCGGTTTCGATTGTCGCGGGTATCGAGGTGGCCGTCCTTTGCCCCGAACCCCATATCGGATTAGGAAAACAGCAATCCCCACGCCAGCGCGGGATGACATGCCAGTGAACGTGGGGAGTCATGTTACCAAGACTGGCGAGGTTGATTTTGTCCGGGTTGAGCAGTCGGCGCAGGGAGGCTTCAACGCCGAAGACAACCCGCATCATTTCTAGCTGTTCGTCCACTTCCAGATCGGTCATTTCAAGTTCGTGTCGATTCAGGATGACGCGGCAGAAACCGGGGTAGTCCGGATCGGCAATACGAGCGACGCGGCAGAGTATATTTCCCCAGACCAATTCTCCGCCGGTTGAAATGCAAAATTCACAAGTTTTGGAGGGCTCAGTCATGATTCTTGGCTCCATGCCGTATTGACCATACGCGGATATAAGACACCGATTGCTGTCCAAGATAATTGGATTGAGCCCTCCTTGACAGGAAAAATGTCACAGAATCATGGTTTTATTCTCAAGAAGGCACGAGAATAAGCAATCGGGATGGGTTGGATTCTTATCGATGCAAATATTTAAAGCAGAATGCGCTCAATGCCGCCATTGTTGGCTTTTTGCACGTAGCTCTCCATCCAGCCTTCGCCAAGCAGATGTCTTGCCAATTCAACAACGATGTAGTCCGCCTGTGTTCCCCCATCGTCGTTGTAACGCGACAGACCCTGCAGGCATGAGGGGCAGGAGGTCAAAATCTTCAGCGTGCCGGTGAATCCATCGGCACGCAGACTGTCGGCGCCCTTTTCGATTTCTCCCTGCTTGCGGAAGCGAACCTGGGTTGATATGTCAGGGCGTGTCACGGCCAGGGTTCCCGATTCACCGCAACAGCGATCGGAGAGATCGACCTTCTGCCCCATCAGTGCGTTAACCACCTTGATCCCCGGCATCGTCTGCATCGGCACGTGGCACGGTTCATGGTACATATAGCGGGGCCTTTGTTGCTCTGTTCCGCCTTCGAGCCTGACACCTTTCTCCAGCAGGTATTCGTGGATGTCGAGCAAGCGACAACCGGGGAATATCTTATCGAACTGGTACTTCAGCAATTGATCCATGCAGGTACCGCAGGAGACGATCACCGTATTGATGTCGAGATAGTTCAGTGTATTGGCGACGCGGTGGAAGAGCACGCGGTTATCGGTGGTGATCTTTTGCCCCTGATCCGCCTCGCCGGCGGCAATTTGCGGGTAGCCGCAGCACAGATAACCGGGCGGCAGAACAGTTTGCGCACCGATTTCGTAGAGCATCGCCTGCGTGGCCAGACCGACCTGTGAGAAGAGACGCTCCGAGCCACATCCGGGGAAATAGAAAACGGCGTCGCCAGAGTAATCCGTGGCACTGACCTTGTGCGGGTCGCGGATGACCGCGACCATCTTTTCATCCTCGATGTCGAGCAGTGCGCGCGAGGTACGTTTCGGCAGACCGCCGGGCATTGGCTTGTTTATGAAGTGGATGATCTGTGAGCGAGACGTCGGGAAAAAGAGGGGCGGCTGGCCGAGCGTCGCTGGCGGCTGTCGGGTCTGGCGCTGGATCAGGCCGAAGAATCGGGCCGCCCGGTAAGCCAGGCGTTGTCCGGCATAGCCCCAGTCAATCATCAGCTTGCGGACCAGGCGGATCGTTGCCGCGTCCTTCATGGTCAGGAAGGCCATCGCCGCCGCCTTGGCCGGAACGAACTTCTTCTTGCCCTGCTCGCGCAGGAAGTTACGCATGCGGATGCTGACATCGCCGAAATCAATGTCCACCGGGCATGGGCTGGCGCACTTGTGGCAGATCGTGCAGTGATCGGCCACGTCGTTGAATTCGTCAAAATGCTTTAGTGAAATACCACGCCGGGTCTGCTCTTCATAGAGGAAAGCCTCGATCAGCAGCGACGTTGCGAGAATCTTGTTGCGCGGCGAGTAAAGTAGGTTGGCGCGCGGCACGTGGGTCGAACAGACCGGCTTGCATTTGCCGCAACGAAGACAATCCTTGATCAGCGTCGAGATGTCGCCGACCTCGGATTGCTCCATGATCAGCGACTCTGCGCCAAGCAGCGAGAAAGAGGGTGTGTAGGACTGCCGCAGATCGCCGCCGGGCAGCAATTTGCCCTTGTTGAAATGGCCTTCGGGGTCAATCCTGGCCTTGTAATCGCGGAAAGGCTGGATCTCGGCTTCGCTCAGGAACTCCAGCTTGGTGATGCCGATGCCGTGCTCGCCGGAGATCACGCCGTCCAGCGATCGGGCCAGCGCCATGATGCGCTTTACCGCCGCATAGGCGGTTTGCAGCATCGCGTAGTTGTCCGAGTTGACCGGGATGTTAGTGTGCACGTTGCCATCGCCGGCATGCATGTGCAGGGCAACAAAAACACGGCCGCGCAGTATTTCCTGGTGAATCGCCGCGAAACGTTCGCGCACCGTACGAAAAAGATTGCCGTCGAAAATGGCTTCTAGCTGCGGCTTCAGCTCGGACTTCCACGAGACGCGTAGCGAGTAATCCTGCAATCGGTGGAAAAGCGTTGGCTCGTTCGCCTTGTTAGAGAGTACTCCGGCGGCAATTCCGTAGCGGGCAAAATGTGACTCTGCCTGCCCCAGTGGCAGGTCAAGGTGATCGAGAAGCCACTGCCAGCGCGCCTGAACGCCAGCAACAGCATCGACGGCCGCATGGCGACGGTCGCCGATCAATATCTCATTATCAAGGTTGGCGTCACCGCGATGCAGCGGCAATGCGCCTGCCAGAAATTCACTGAGCTTGTCGCACAACGCCAGTTTGTTCTGTATCGACAACTCGATATTGATGCGTTCGATACCGTCGCAGTAATCGCCTATGCGCGGTAGCGGAATCACTACATCTTCATTGAGTTTGAAGGCATTGGTGTGGCGTGAAATGGCTGCCGTGCGCGAACGGTCGAGCCAGAATTTCCTGCGCGTATCGGCATCGACGGCGATGAATCCCTCGGCCGCGCGCAGATTGCACATACGCACCACTTCCGAAGCGGCCGACATGACGGCTCTTTCGTCGTCGCCGACCAGGTCACCGATCAATACCATTTTCGGCCGACCCGAGTTTTCCCCTTTGCGTTTGGCCTTGGTCGCATAGCCGACAGCGCGGACGTAACGTTCGTCCAGATGTTCCAGACCGGCCAGCAGCACACCGGCTTGATGGCCGGCACCACCCGCTTTGAAATAATCGGTGATTTCGACGATGGCCGGAACGGCTTCGCGCACTTGGCCAAAAAATTCAATACAGATAGTTCGAGTGTGCGCCGGCATCTTGTGCAGCACCCAGCGTGCGGCAACGATCAGACCGTCGGTGCCTTCCTTCTGGATCCCCGGCAGGCCGCACAGAAACTTGTCGGTGACATCCTTGCCCAGCCCCGCCTTGCGGAAGGAGTGCCCAGGAATTTCAAGCAGTTCAGGTTCTCCGAACGGCGTCGTGCCGTCCTTGCGGAAGCGCCGGATTTGAAAGCGTGCGCTAGCCTGTTCGTGAATCTTGCCGAAGTTGTGATTGATCCGCGTCACTTCCATGATGTGACCGCCAGGATCGACCATTTTCCACCAGGCCAGATTGTCGAGCGCCGTTCCCCACAGCACGGCTTTCTTGCCACCGGCATTCATCGCGATGTTGCCGCCAATGCACGAGGCTTCGGCCGAGGTCGGGTCGACGGCAAACACCCGGTTGGCGGCGGCAGCGGCTTCGGAAACGCGCGCCGTGACAACGCCGGCACCGGTACGGATGGTCGCGCAGGGCTGCTCACAGCCGGGCAGCACAAGCTCTTCAACCGGACCGATGTCGATCAACTTCTCGGTATTGATGACCACCGAGAGCGGGGTAAGCGGGACGGCGCTGCCGGTATAACCGGTACCGCCACCACGCGGGATGATGGTCAGCCCCAGCTTGATACAACCACGAACCAGGGGTGCCATTTCCTCCTCGCTGTCGGGGTAGACGACGACAAAGGGATATTCGACGCGCCAGTCGGTGGCGTCGGTGACGTGCGATACGCGCGCCAGCCCATCGAAGGCAATATTGTCGCGGCGAGTATGGCGGACCAGCGTTTTCATTACCCGGCTACGCAAGGCCGCAGTGTCGTGGAAATGTCGCTCAAAAGCATTGACCGCTGCCTGTGCCGCTTCGTACGGTCCGATGACCTTGTCGTTCCCCTGCCTCCGCTTGTCGATTTCTTTCAGGCGATGGTGCAACGCCTGCACCAGTGCTTCGCGTCGATGGCGGTTGGCGAGCAAATCGTCTTCCAGGTAGGGGTTGCGCTGAACCACCCAGATATCACCCAGAACCTCATAGAGCATCCGCGCTGAACGCCCAGTAACACGCTGGCTGCGCAGTTCTTCAAGGATAGCCCAGTTCTCCGCACCGAGCAGGCGAATGACGATTTCGCGGTCGGATAAAGAAGTGTAGTTGTACGGGATTTCACGCAGGCGGGCGTTCATGGCAATTCAGCACTTTTCCAAACTCAGGATTCTAGCGTATCGGCGGACAGCCGATGTGCGGCTTGTGTGACATGTCAGGTCTGCCGACTTGAATTACAGTTTTCTGGCGTAGATTCCCCTTATACAAAGATCGCGCTGCGACCAATAAAAACCGACTGGCTGCTAGAATCCTTTCTTTCCAAGCCGAGTATGAGCCGCAATGCACCCGGATTACCTCGAGAAGATTCTCAACGCACGTGTTTACGACGTCGCCATCGAATCGCCGCTGGATGATGCACCGAACCTTTCGGAACGTATCGGCAACCGCCTGCTGCTCAAGCGCGAAGACATGCAGCCGGTGTTTTCCTTCAAGTTGCGTGGCGCTTACAACAAGATCGTCAGGCTTTCACCCGAGAAGCTAAAACGCGGCGTCATCTGCGCTTCGGCCGGCAACCACGCCCAAGGCGTTGCGCTGTCGGCGGCAAAAATCGGCTGCCGGGCGCTGATCGTCATGCCAACGACGACGCCGCAGATCAAGGTGCAGGCGGTCAAGACGCGCGGTGCTGAAGTGGTGCTATTCGGCGACTCCTACGACGATGCCTATGTGCACGCCCTGGAACTGGAGAAATCCCAGAAACTGACTTTCGTGCATCCCTTCGACGATCCCGATGTGATCGCTGGCCAGGGCACCATCGGCATGGAAATTCTGCGGCAGCATCCGCAAGCGATCCATGCCGTGTTCTGTTGCGTCGGCGGCGGTGGGCTGATTTCGGGGATAGCGGCTTACGTCAAGCGCTTGCGACCGGAAACGAAAATCATCGGCGTCGAGGCTGTTGATGCCGATGCCATGACGCGCTCACTGCAGGCCGGCAAGCGCGTGCGTCTCGATCGCGTCGGGCTGTTCGCCGATGGTGCGGCAGTGAAATACGTCGGCGAGGAGACCTTCCGGCTTTGTCAGCAGTACGTCGATGAAATGGTGCGGGTCGATACCGACGCCATTTGCGCGGCGATCAAGGACGTATACGAGGATACGCGCGCCATACTTGAGCCCGCTGGTGCGCTGGCGGTGGCTGGCGCCAAGGAATACGCCAGACGCCACAAGCTGAAAGGCAAAACACTGATCGCCACGGCCTCCGGTGCGAACATGAACTTTGATCGATTGCGTTTCATCGCCGAGCGTGCCGAAATCGGCGAACAGCGCGAGGCCTTAATTGCCGTCACGCTGCCCGAGCAACCTGGCGCCTACAGGAAATTCCTTTCGCTGATCGGCGTGCGCAACATCACCGAATTCAACTACCGTTTCAATGACCAGAAGGAAGCGCACGTGTTTGTCGGTATTCAGGTCGCTTCGCGCGCCGAGTCGCTCAAGCTCATCGAGCAACTACGCAGGCACGGTTACCAGACTCTCGATCTGACCGAAGACGAAATGGCCAAGTCGCACATCCGGCATCTAGTTGGCGGCCACTCGCCCCAGCTTGAGCACGAGATTGTTTACCGCTTTGAATTCCCCGAACGTCCTGGTGCGCTGATGAACTTCCTCAACCAGATGAGCGCTGGCTGGAACATCAGCCTTTTCCATTATCGCAACCATGGTGCCGACTACGGCCGCGTTCTGGTCGGCATGCAGGTGCCGCCAAGCGAGATGAACGGGTTCAAGATATTCCTGAAGAATTTGGGTTACCCGCACTGGAACGAAACCAGTAATCCGGCCTACAAGCTCTTTTTGGATTGAGATATATAACTGACAGTTATTAATTTCTAATTAATAAGTATTATATTGAATAAATAATATCCAATAGACTCCGTTTATTGCTTGAAAAAGCTCATCGAATGGAGTCTGTCATGACCAAGCCACTGTTTTCAGCCCTTGTTGGCGTCTTGCTCTGGGCGGGAGCGTCTCTCGCCCTGGCCCAGAACTCGCTGCTCAACGTTTCCTACGATCCGACGCGCGAGCTTTACCAGGATTTCAACGCTGCTTTTGCCCGCCAGTACAAAGCGAAAACAGGTGAAACCATCAATTTCAAACAGTCCCATGGCGGTTCGGGCAAACAGGCGCTGGCGATCCGTAACGGCCTCGAAGCCGACGTGGCAACGCTGGCTCTGGCCTGGGATATCGACGCACTGGCCGATGGCGGTCTGCTTCCGGTAAACTGGCAAAAACGCCACCCGCATAACTCGGCACCCTACACCTCGACTATCGTTTTCCTGGTGCGTAAGGGCAATCCGAAAAAGATTCAGGATTGGCCCGACCTGGCCCGGCCAGGAATCGCGGTCATCACCCCGAACCCGAAAACGTCCGGCGGTGCGCGCTGGAACTATCTCGCGGCGTGGGGATACGCACTCAAGCAGCCGGGGGGCGACGAGCAGAAGGCGCGGGAATTTGTCGCACGCCTCTATAAGAATGTTCCGGTGCTTGATTCCGGCGCACGCGGCGCAACGACAACCTTTGTCGAACGCGGAATGGGCGACGTGCTAATTGCCTGGGAGAACGAAGCCTGGCTGGCGCTCAAAGAGCTCGGACCGGACCGATTCGACATCGTCATGCCGTCGATTTCGATTCTTGCCGAGCCTCCGGTCGCGGTGATCGACAAGAACGTCGACAAACACGGTACGCGCAAGCTTGCGGAAGCCTATCTTGACTATCTTTACTCGGCCGAGGGGCAGGAAATTGTTGCCAGACACTACTTTCGACCGCGCGATGTCAGGATTGCAGAGCGTTATGCGAAGCAGTCGGCGAGCATCCGTTTATTCACTATCGACGAGCTATTCGGCGGCTGGCGTAACGCGCAGAAGGCACACTTCAGCGAAGGCGGAAGTTTCGACCAGATTTTTCTTCGTCGATAAGACATTCCCCGCGCCGCGATTCAAGACTAGACTAGACGCCTGACTACACCCCCGGAGGAAAACTCAAAATGCCCCTGAAAATCGCCAACACTGTGACCGACCTGATCGGCAATACGCCGCTACTCCGACTCAATCGCCTCGCTGAAGGCATCGACGGTACCGTGACGGTCAAGCTTGAGTTCTTCAATCCGGCGCATAGCGTCAAGGATCGAATCGCCGCGGCCATGGTCGATGCCGCGCAGGCGGCAGGCAGGATTGGTGCGGAGACGATCGTTCTGGAGCCGACCTCGGGCAACACCGGCATTGGCCTGGCCATGGTCTGCGCGGCACGCGGCATCAAGTGCTGTTTCATCATGCCGGAAACGATGAGCCGTGAGCGTCGCCTGCTGCTCAAGGCCTACGGCGCCGAACTCGTGCTGACACCGGGTCCGGACGGCATGGGCGGCGCCATCCGGCGCGCCGAGGAGATGGCGGCGGGCGACGCGCGCTATTTCATACCGCAACAGTTTGAAAATCCGGCCAATCCGGCGATCCATCGCGCCACAACGGCCGAGGAGATCTGGCGCGATACCGACGGCCAGGTGGATATTTTCGTTTCCGGCATCGGCACCGGCGGCACCATTACCGGCGTTGGCGAAGTGCTCAAGGAGCGCAAGCCGGGCGTCCAGATCATCGCCGTTGAACCCGATGCGTCGCCGGTGCTCTCCGGCGGGGCCAAGGGTACGCATCCGCTGCAGGGTATCGGCGCCGGTTTCGTCCCGAAGATATTGAATACCGCCGTGTATGATGAAGTCGTGCGCGTCACCGCGGAAGATGCTTTCGCCACCGCGCGCCGCATGGCGACTGATGAAGGGCTACTGGTCGGCATTTCATCGGGTGCCGCCGTGTGGGCGGCTTTCAAGGTGGCCAGACGGCCGGAGAATGCCGGCAAGCTGACAGTAGTGATCATCCCCTCGTTCGGCGAGCGTTACCTGTCAACCCAGCTTTACGCCCACCTCGAAGTCTGACGGGTGAGTGATTGAGGGATTACGACTTCGACCGCCTGATCGAGCGTCGCGGGGGCGACTCGCTGAAGTGGAACAAATACGCTGCTCGTGACGTATTGCCGCTGTGGGTCGCCGATATGGATTTCGCGGCGCCGCCAGCCGTCGTCGCGGCACTCCAGCAACGCATTGCGCTGCAACATTTCGGTTACTCGGAGGCCTGGCCGTCGCTGATCGACGCCGTGCTCGGGCACTTGCAGCGCGAGTACCACTGGCAGGTCGAGCCGGAATGGCTGGTATGGTTGCCCGGGCTGGTCACCGGAATCAACGTCGCCTGCCGGGCGGTCGAAGGGAGCGTGCTGACGGCGACGCCGGTCTATCCGCCCTTCCTCTCGGCGCCGCGTCTTTCCGGGCGCAAGTTGGTGCACGCCGCCTTGCGTTTGCATGATGACCAGTGGGGCTGGGATTTCGCCGCGCTGGAAGCCGCGCTGACGCCCGAAACCCGGCTGCTGCTGTTTTGCCACCCGCATAATCCGGTCGGCCGCGCCTGGCAGCAGAGCGAGCTGGCAGAGATCGCCGACTTTTGCCGGTGCCACGATCTGATGGTCTGTTCCGACGAAATTCATTGCGGTCTGCTACTCGATGCCGGGCGCCGGCATGTCCCGCTGGCGATGATCGATGCCGACATAGCCCGGCGTTGCATCACCCTGTTGGCGCCGTCCAAGACCTACAACATCCCCGGCCTCGGCTGTGCCCTGGCGGTGATTTCCGATGCGGTGCTGCGGCGCCGTTTTACCGGGGCGATGCGCGGCATCGTGCCGCACGTTAACACCCTCGGGTTGGCGGCCTGCGAAGCCGCCTATCGTGACTGCGACGAGTGGCACGCCGCGTTGATCGGCACGCTGCGCGCCAATCGGGACCGCGTTGAGTCGGCGCTTGCGGCCATTCCCGGACTGTCAATGACGCATGTCGAAGCCACCTATCTGGCCTGGATCGACGCGCGCGGTCTCGGTGTAGCCGATCCGGCAGCATTCTTTGAAGCCGCCGGCGTCGGCTTGTCGAGTGGTGGCGATTTCGGTTTGCCGGGCTGGGTGCGACTCAATTTTGGCTGCCCGCGTTTAACGCTGGATTCTGCACTAAAGCGAATGACTAGAGCCTGTAAGCTACAGCTATTAAACTAAAAAACGTAGTTCAGCCTGATGCCATTATCGTAAGCCTTCATCCCCGGCCCTTCTCCCGCAGGGCATATCTATGCACACATCTTGCTTGTTGTTTGTTATCGATGACAGGAAGAGGGACCTTATGCGACAACCCAATCCGCCGATAACAAATCCGCCTGCTGCAACACCGTCTCCGCCGTCTTCTCCTGCTGTCCGGTGGGTAGCCATACTTGCGCAGAATACGCTTGACCAGCACCCGCAACTTGGCTCGAACGCCTTCCCTTAGCGTCCAGTCGATGCTGACGTTGCGCTTGACGCTATCGACCAGCTCGCGGGCAATCGTCTTCAGGGTTTCGTCGCCCAGCTCAAGCACGGCGCTGTCGTTAGCTTCGAGGGCATCGTAAAACGCCACCTCGTCATCGTTGAGGCCAAGGCTTTCACCTCGCACCTGAGCGGCCCTCATCTCGCGTGCCAACTGGATGAGTTCTTCGATAACCTGGGCAGTTTCCAATGCGCGGTTCTGGTAGGCACGCATGGCCTTTTCCAGCATTTCGGAAAAGGAGCGCGACTGCACCACGTTCTTTTTGGCGCGACCCTTGATTTCGTCATTGCGCAACATCACGACGGCCAGATTCTTGTGCGGCATGTCGCGCACGTCGGCCAGAAACTCGTCGGAAAGAATCGAGATGTCAGGCTTTTTCAGGCCAGCAGCGGCAAACAGGTCGATCACACCTTCCGGCGCCACAGCGTTGGCAATGATCTGCCGCACGGCATGGTCGAGTTCATCTCCACTCTTGCCGGTCGGTGTGCTCTTGGCTAATGTCGCGCGTATCGCCTGAAAAAACGCCACATCGTCGCGAATCTGGATGGCGGCTTTGTGCGGTACGGCCAGCGCAAACGCTTTCGACACGTCAGTGACGGCCTTCAGAATCCGGTTCTTGCCATCATTTTGCGAAAGTACAAGATCCTGCGCCGCCGGCAGGAGAGACAGCTTTGCCGCCGGTCTGCCGGTCGTCCACGCGCCCCAGTCAAAGCCGTGGAACAGACCGCAGCAGACCTCGTATATTTCCAGCATCGCCGCCACGGCTTCGGCCTGGTCAATCGCCGTTTTGCCCGTGCCGCCGCTTTCGGTGTAGGTTGCCAACGCATGTTTCAATTGGTCGGCGAGGCCAAGATAATCCACCACCAGGCCACCGGGCTTGTCCTTGAACACCCGATTGACGCGCGCAATCGCCTGCATCAGGCCATGTTCCCGCATCGGTTTGTCGATGTACATGGCGTGCATGCACGGCGCGTCGAATCCGGTCAGCCACATGTCGCGCACGATGACGATATTGAACGTATCTTTCGGGTTCTTGAAGCGCCTGGCCAGTTCTTCGCGGCGTGGCTTGTTGCGGATATGTCTTTGCCATTCCAGCGGGTCGGAGGCCGAGTCGGTCATCACCACCTTGACGGCTCCCGTGCTGTCATCGTTCGAATGCCATTCCGGGCGCAGTTTGACGATGGCGTCGTACAGCGCCACGCAGATACGGCGCGACATGCAAACCACCATCGCCTTGCCGTCCATGATTTCAAGACGCTGCTCGAAGTACTCCACAAGATCGCTGGCAATCAGCGCAATGCACTTCTCGGTGCCGGCCAGAGCCTCCAGTTGTGTCCAGCGCGATTTGAGTTTTCCCTTACGGTTGGTTTCCTCACCCTCGGTAACTTCCTCGAACTCTTCATCCAGCCGGGGCTTTTCTCCTTCGAGCAAGGCCAGCTTGGCCAGTAGGGATTCGTAATAAATCGGCACCGTCGCGCCATCGAGCACCGCGCGCTGAATGTCGTAGATGCTGACGTAGTCGCCAAAAATGGTGCGCGTATTTTTGTCGCCCGTAGCGATGGGCGTTCCGGTAAAGCCGATAAAGCTGGCATTCGGCAGCGCGTCGCGCATGTGGCGCGCGTAGCCGTCGATAAAATCGTACTGGCTGCGGCGTGCTTCGTCGGCGATCACCACAATGTTGCGGCGGTCCGAAAGCATCGGGAAGCTGTCGCTACCCATTTCGGGCAAGAATTTCTGAATTGTCGTGAACACCACGTCGCCGGCTACCACCCTTAACAGGTCGCGCAGGCTTGTCCGGTCCTTGGCTTGCTGCGTCTTCTGGCGCAGCAATTCGTGACAGCGCGAAAAGGTGCCAAAAAGCTGGTCGTCCAGGTCGTTGCGATCGGTCAGGATCAGCAGCGTCGGGTTTTCCATTCGGCGTTCGAGCACCACACGGCCCCCATAAAACGCCATCGTCGGGCTCTTGCCCGAGCCCTGGGTATGCCAAACCACGCCAATGCGCTTGTCTCCCCACTCCCCGGCCGGCTTGGGGTCGGCCTCATATACGCCAAGATTCAGCACCGCAACATTTTGTTGCACGGC
>JAYSZS010000333.1:0-8194 GCA_043737935.1 Propionivibrio sp.
AACAAGATTGAACATCGCATGTTCTGCCACATCACGGCCAATTGGCGAGGGCGTCCGTTGCTCAGCCGGGAGGTCGTTATCAATTTGATCGGAAGCACAACCACGCGCAAAGGACTGCACATCAAGGCGACCCTTGATGAAAATACCTACGCACCGGGAATCAAGGTTTCCGATGAAGAACTGGCCACGCTCTCGATTGAGTGGGACGAGTTTCATGGCGAATGAAACTATAAACTGAAGCCGCGCGATCAGCATGTGTAGATACTATTGTTCAAGTTATTATTTTTCGCCGACTTAATGATGGTCGAATGGCTGCATGAATGTACACGGCGCAACGCTTGTTGCCGAACACCTGACGCAGAAGCATGTCGACGTTTGGCTGAGAGGCAGTGAATAAATGCTTTAACCCCCACCGCAAAGCGCAAAGTGGCAAAGGTGACGCAAAGAATGCTTTACAAGCCATGGGTTAACTTTGCGCTTTCTTTGCACCTTTGCGTCTTTGCAGTGGATATTTGATTTTTTCACAGTCTCTGAGGGCTGATGATGATGAACGGGTCCGGTAGAGCCTGAAAATGCCCAGGCTGTGGCTCTGCTCAATGACGCGGTCGATGACTTCTTTCGCGCTCCAGGGTCGCTATCGGCGTCTGTCCCTCAACTCGAAGCAGACCTGCCCGCGCTCATTACCGGCCAGACTGAGTTGATACCCGTAAACCTTAGCCTGTCTTGCGGCGTAGTACAGCCCGATCCCCAGCCCGTTCTCCGAGGGCACCGGTGCCCGCAGCAGATCATTTGCGATCTCCGTGCGCACGACACTCCCGCTGTCGCACACGGTGAATGATGCGGCATCCGGCGCAAGCGTGAAACGTATTTCCAGACTGCTCTCGCTCTGACGCTTGAGCAGCGCGTTGTGCATGAGATTGTCCGCCACGCTGTCAAAGAGCGCTGCCGGCAATCGCGCTGCCCGATCAAGCACCACCGGGCTGAAAAGAATATCGTCATGCGCATAGCGCTGCTGCAACATTCCCCACCACGCTTCGGCTAAAACAAGCCCCTCCGCTCCATCAACCGCAGCTTGTGGTGTTTGCGGCGCTTGCAACTTCTCCAAGGTCAGTTGCAGGCGCTGGGTAATCTGCGGTAATTGTCGCTGCAGCAACTGAGTCAGACGCCCCCCGTCAAGGTCCCCCGGCGCCTGCGCCATGAAACAAAGGTTATTCATGGACTGCAGCAGGTTTTTTACATCGTGCGTCAATCGGGCTCCGGTCTCATGCACTGCACGCAGGTAACTCATCTGCTGCAATTCGTGGGCACGCTGCTTGGCGATGTAATACTCGTTGGCCAATTGCGACAACAAATGGAAATGCCAAACCAAAGACGGGCTCAGTTTGTGCCGCGTATAGAGGCTCAATACCAGCGGACGGTTGGGAAAATCATGGCGGAAAAGCGATTCCTGGCCAAAACGTCCCCTACCGGCCTCCACTCCACTGGCGGGAAACCAGGCCCCTCCGGCTACCCAGGGCAGCCCGCGCATGCGCTCAAACGCAGCGTACAGAAACTTGTCGGGATCACTCTCCCGCTCGGCGCATTCCATCAACTGCTGCAACCAGGTTTCAAAAGGCAAGCCAAACGTCAGCAGATAGCGGGAAAGAAACACCCCGATACCACTGAAACCGGGTCGCGGATTCCACGCCCAGGCAATCAGCAAGAGCATGGCGGCCATCGTAACCAGTGTCTTGAAGACCGCCTCGATATACAAGGACTCTCGCAACAACATGAACGCCAGACTGCCGAGTACCAGTACCGAAATCAGCAGAAAGATGAACAGGCTGTAAAAGAAATCAACCGTGCCGCTACTCGGCATCTGAATCTCGCGCGGGCGCGGAATCAGCAGCATGACGACAAAAAGCAGCGGTGCCGCCCAGGCAAAGTAAAGATCCAGCGAGGGACCAATCAGCGCCGCGTCAGGCACCACCCTCGGCACCAGCCAGACCAACAGCGCGCAAAGCAGATAAGCAAAGGCCAGCAGGTAAAAAATACGCGTTGGACGATGGCCCAGCAGCAATACGCGACCGCCGAGCAGGGCGGCCAGAATAACCACCCAGAGAATCAGCAACCACCAGCCAAACAGCCACGCACCGCCTAACAGCACCAGCCCGATCGACAACAGCGTGCCGACATCGAGTTTGTGCTCGGCCTGAATGAAGGGTTGCCAGAGCAGGAACAAGCCGACATCAACCAGCCAGCACATCAGACCCACTACAGTATTTGCACCCGCCAGCAAGGTCAGATGCAGAACCACCAGCAGTGCAATCAGCACCCAACGCTGACGCTCTCTCAGATAAAGGCCGAGACGCCATAACTCCATTATGCCTGGACTCCTAACCTGTCTAAAGTCCGTCATTAAACTGTGATGACAGTGCAATCCCCGACACATATGTCGAAAAATCGACACAACTGCGCTCAAAGGCGGCGAGAAGTGCAAAATATTACTGGCACGAAATATGCTATATATTAGCGGGCACTAACATCACAATCGGGATAAAAAAATGAACAAACAACAATCGGGCTTCACGCTGGTAGAGATTGCCATTGTACTCGTCATCATCGGCCTGCTGCTTGGCGGGGTACTGAAGGGGCAGGAGTTGATCAACAGCGCCAAGGTCAAAAATTTTGCCAACGACTTCCGCAATATCCCGCTATTTATTTATGGTTATCAGGACAAGTTTAAGGCATTGCCGGGTGACGACTCAAATGTCGTAGGCCATATCACGACAGCAACACAAGCCACCACACCCACTGGAAAGCAAGGAAACGGCGTGATTGATGGCAACTGGGACACTGTCACGACCACAGACGAGTCAATGCTCTTCTGGCAACATGTTCGCCTCGCAGGGTTTGCATCAGGTAGCACCGTGGTTGCCGCCAATAATACCTACTGGCCGACCAACGCCGACGGTGGTCGCATTGGTATTGAGAGTGGCAGTGCTAATTACATCCTGAACACGGATTTAACAACATTCCTTCAAGGTTCCTATGTCGTTTGCTTAACCGGTATTCTTGGTAAATTTGCGCTTCAACTGGACACCACTATTGATGACGGAAATCCTCAAACTGGTTCTTTGCGTGTCGTAACAACTGGCCATACTCGGGGTCAAGTAGCTTTAACGACCGCTGCAATACAAGCAGCAGCAGACGCGGGTTACATAGTATGCATGGGGATGTAGTTCTTGCGAAAAACCGATCAGCCCGCTTCGGCGGGCTTTCCCATTCACCCCTTGAGCAGTCTCGACTCGACCGTCGCCAGCGCGCACGGTACGCCAAGCAGCACCACCACGTCATCCGCTTCGAAGCGCGTTTCCACTGTCGGTTCGAGCGCGCGGATATTGCGCCGACGAACCGCCGTGACCTCGACGCCGCGCCCATCGATCAACAATTCGCCCAGCGTACGCCCGATAGCGTAGGCGCCATCGCCCAGTGAAACGGAGCGCAGTCGCGGTTCGTCGCTGTCGTGCACATTAGCGTCATGATCGCTGTCGCCATGGAAGAAACCACGCAAGGTGCGATAGCGCGCCATTCGCGTCTGGCGTACCCGTTTGAGCACCCGGTTGATCGGCACACCAAGGTGAATCAGCGCATGCGAAGCGAGCATCATGCTGGCCTCCAGCGTTTCCGGCACCACTTCGGCGGCACCGGCGCGCTGCAAGCGCCCTAAATCTTTGTCGTCGAGGGTGCGTACGACCACCGGCAAGCCCGGAGCCAGTTCCCGGACATGGCGCAGCACCCGCTCAGCCGCGCGCCGGTCAAGGAACGAAACAACCAGCACACTGGCGCGACCGATCCCCGCCGCCACCAGCATTTCGCGTTTGGTGGCGTCGCCATAGACGACGTTCTCGCCGGCCGCCGCCGCTTCGCGCACACGCTCGGGGTCGAGATCGAGTGCGACATAGGAGACATCTTCCTGCGCCATGAAGCGCGCCAGGTACTGCCCGCTACGCCCGAAGCCGCAAATGACCGCATGTTTTTCGGTACTCATCGCCTGCGCCGCCACCCGGGTCAGTTGCATCGAGCGCATCAGCCATTCGCTGGCGGCAAAACGCAATACCAGACGGTCGCTGTTATGCACGATGATCGGTGCCAGCAGCATGGAAATCACCAGCGATGCAAGAACGACCTGCACAACATGCGCAGGCGCCACGGCGAACTGCCCGATATCCGAGAGCAACACAAAGCCGAATTCGCCACCGGCGCACAACCACAGACCGGAGCGCATGGCGGCGCCAGGGAACGAGCCAAAAAACAGCCGGGACAGGCCGTACACCAGCGCAAACTTCAGGCTCAATAGCGCCGCAAGAACGGCCAGCACCAGCAGCAGATTGGCGGCAACCAGCGCCACGTCGAGCATCATGCCGACGGTCACGAAGAAGAGCCCGAGCAGCACGTCGCGAAAGGGCTTGATGTCCTCTTCCACCTGATGTCGGTATTCGGTTTCCGAAATCAGCATACCGGCGACAAACGCCCCGAGCGCCAGCGACAGGCCGACCACTTCGGTCAGCCAGGCCAGACCAAGCGTTACCAGCAGTACGTTGAGGACAAACAGTTCGGCCGACTTGCCGTGTGCCACGATAAAAAACCATTTCCCCAGCAAACGCTTGCCCAGCACAAAGATGAAGGCCAGGAGTGCCAGTGCCTTGAGCAGGGCAATTCCCATGGTCATCGCCATCTGCTCCGGAGACTGTGAGAACGAGGGGATCAAAATGAGCAGCGGAACGACCGCGAGATCCTGAAAAAGCAGCACCCCGATCACCTCACGCCCGTGTGCTGCGTCAATCTCAAGCCGTTCGCTGAGCAGTTTGGTCAACACCGCCGTCGAGGACATGGCCAGCGCACCGCCAAGCGCCACACCGGCCTGCCATGACAGCCCGAGGCTGGCTGCCACAGCAGTCACCACGAGCAGGGTCACCAGCACCTGCAGCAAGCCCAAACCGAAGACGATACGCTTCATCGCCAGCAGCCTGGACAGGGAAAACTCAAGGCCAATCGAGAACATCAGGAAGACCACGCCAAATTCCGCCAGATGCTGAACGCCCGCAAACCCCTCGACCAGATTGAGCGAATGCGGACCGATCAGCGCACCGACCAGCAGATAACCGAGAATGGGCGGCAGACTGAGGTGCCGGAAAAGAATGACCGACAGCACCGAAGCGCCCAGCAACATCAGAATGATCGGCAGCGTTTCCATTGTTTTCAGGGAAGTTGGGTTAAGGGCGTAGGGCGCAGGTCGGATTAGTGTACCGTCCCCCAAGAGGATTTTTTACGGGGCATTACCCGACATAACCCGACATACAAAATGCCCGCAAATGCCGCTCGGGCGGCTCGGCAAGTGGTCAGAACAGAGGCCTATGGGGCTTCTGCTATACTTGGCTCCATCATAACCGCTACACGCTACAAACTCATGAATCAAACCCAGCCATCCCCCAAGGCTCTCGATCTCGCACGCCAGGTGCTGCGTATCGAAGCCGATGCCGTTCTTGCGCTGATCGACCGGATTGACGCCGCCTTTCTGCGTGCGCTGTCGCTTATTCTCAATTGTCACGGCCGTGTCATCGTCAGTGGCATCGGCAAATCCGGACATATCGGGCGCAAGATTGCCTCGACGCTGTCCAGCACCGGAACGCCCGCCTATTTTGTCCATCCGGCCGAAGCCAGCCACGGCGATCTCGGGATGATTACCGCCGACGACGTCCTGATTGTCCTTTCCAACTCGGGTGAAAGTGCAGAGTTGCTGAACATCCTGCCTTCGATCAAACGCCAGGGCGCCAAGCTGATCGCCATGACCGGCAACCCGGAATCCTCGCTCGCCCGCGAAGCCGATGCTCACCTCAATGCCGCTGTCGCCCAGGAAGCCTGCCCACTCAACCTGGCGCCAACGGCCAGCACCACAGCCGCACTGGCGCTGGGCGACGCGTTGGCCGTGGCCTTGCTCGACGCGCGCGGCTTCGGCGCCGAAGATTTTGCGCGCTCGCACCCCGGCGGTTCGCTCGGTCGCCAACTGCTGACCCGGATTCGCGATGTCATGCGCACCGGGAAAGCCGTTCCCACCGTTCTGCCGGAGGCCAGTGTCGCCGAGGCCACCCGCGAAATCTCGCGCGGCGGAATCGGCATGACCGTGGTCATTACGCCGCAACGGGAGGTTCTGGGTATATTCACCGATGGCGACCTGCGCCGTGCCATCGTCAAAAATCTCGATCTGCAAGCCCTCACCGTGGCCAGTGTGATGAGCGGCAAGCCGCGCCTGATCGGCCCGGAGAAGCTGACGGCCGAGGCCGTTGAAATGATGGAAAAACACAAAATCAACCAGATCCCGGTGGTTGACGCGAATGAGCGGCTGATCGGAGCCCTCAACATGCACGACCTCTTTCAGGCCAAAGCCCTCTGATGCAAGCCGCCACCGATGAAATCAGGGCGCGCGCGCGCCGCCTCAAACTGATGGCTTTCGACGTCGACGGCGTGCTGACTGACGGTACCCTTTTTTTCACCGATGAGGGAATCGAGATCAAAGCCTTCAACTCGCGCGACGGCCTTGGCCTGAAGATGCTGCAGAAAGCTGGAATCAACGTGGCCATCATCACCGGTCGCAAAGCGCGTTGTGTCGAGTGGCGCATGCAGAATCTGGGTATCGACCTGCTCTATCAGGGCATCGAGAATAAATGGGAGACGATGCAGACCCTGCTCGCCAGACTCGGCATCAGCGCCGACGAGGCCGGTTACATGGGCGACGATGTGGTCGATCTGCCGGTGATGAACGCCTGCGGTTTTTCGGCCACACCGGCAGATAGCCATGCCTTGGCGAAACGCCACGCCCGACTGATTTCAAGCCAGGCGGGTGGCCACGGTGCGGTGCGTGAAGTCTGCGAGTTCATCCTCGATGCTCAAGGCAAACTCGAAGCCGCATTGGCCCCCTTTCTGACGGTGATCAGACCATGAAACGCTGGGGCAGCGCACTCTTTCCGCTAAGCCTTCTCTTAGTACTGACCGGCCTGACTTTCTGGTTGCGCTACGCGACCGAGTTGCCGCAACTGAAGCAAGATGGCAAACTCCGACACGATCCGGACTACATCATCACCGATGCCACCCTGCGCAAGATCGATCAGACCGGGCAGCTCAAATATACGTTATCGGCCACCGAGATCCGGCACTATCCGGATGACGAAAGCACAGACATGCTCAAACCGAACCTTGTCTACCTTCAAGTCAAGAAGCCTCCGGTAACGATGAGTGCGGAGCGCGGGCATATCAGCAAGGATGGCGAGCAGGTCGATTTGTACGACAATGTTCGCATCCGGCGTTCGGCGTCCGCGCAATACGAAGAAATGACGGCCTACACGCCCGAACTCACCATCCTGCCCGACGTCGAAAAGGCATTCACCAAGAACCCGGTGCTGATCACCCAGGGGAAATCCTGGATAAAAGGTGTCGGCATGCAGGTGGACAACCGGGCGCAGACCTACCTCCTTGAATCTCAAGCCGTTGCCGTGCTGGAAAGCAAACACGCCAAAAAGCAGAAGCCATGATGACAAAATTCGCTCGCCTAGCCGCCGCCTCAATGCTGTTAACCCTTTCGCTACCGGCCTGTGCCGAAAAAGCGGATCGAGAAAAACCGATCAATCTTGAGGCCGATCGCGTCAGCATGGACGATATCAACAAGGTTCAGGTCTTTGAAGGCAATGTCATCCTGACTCAGGGAACGCTTCAACTTCGCACCAGCCGGCTGGTCATCACGCAGGATGCCGACGGCTTCCAAAAAGGGGTGGCGACCGGTGGAGCCAACGGGTTGGCCCGCTTCCGGCAGAAGCGTGAAGGCAGCGAAGACTACATCGAAGGTGAAGGCGAACGAATCGAGCATGATGCGCGAGCAGAGAAAACCGATTTCTATGTTCGTGCCTGGGTGAAGAGCGGACAGGATGAAGTCAAGGGGCAGTTCATATCCTACGATGCGCTGACCGAGAAGTATCTCGCGACCAACGGTCGTGGCGAGAGCAAGAGCGCCACCGGTGAGCCGCAAGCGCGTGTGCGCGCGATCATCCAGCCCAAAGGCAAGAATGCGGCCCCTGTGGACAAGAAAGGTGAGCCGCTGACGCTCAAACCATCTGAGACGGTGAAGCCTAGGGAGTAGTCAACTTCCCCGAATGGCGCGCAA
>JAYSZS010000334.1:0-8193 GCA_043737935.1 Propionivibrio sp.
AATTTCTTCTCCGAGCTGCTCACGGCGTATTCGATTTCTACGTCAGTGAGTGCGCTGGCGGCGCACAGGAGTACTTTCCCTTGCGCCCGCTCTGCGGAGGATAGCGCACTCGGTTGATACAGTCCGGGATCGACCTGGCCTTGCACTACCGTACACTTGCACACGCCGCAGCCACCGCTTCGGCATTCGTAGGGCAGATCGATGTCCTGGCGCAGGCCGGCGTCGAGCAGTGTTTCGCCAAATCTTGCCGTCACTGACCGATGATCGGGACGGAAGGTAATCCGTGTTGTTAGCTGAGCCGTTCCGCGCCGTTTGGGCGGTAGCCACGGGGCCAGAAGAAGCAGGCCGGTGAGGCCCATGACGCCCAGCCACAGATGCAGCGGATCATAAACATAGACGAGGGCCAGAACGGGCAACTGGAACCAGTCAAATTCAATATTGGTGGGTACGATCGTCATATCGGCCTGGCCCCCCTGGCTGAATATGGGTTTGATCAGAGCGAGCGCGACAAACATCGAGGTGACGGCGATGGCCACCGGGCGTGGTGGGTTGATTTGCGCTCGTGGCACACTCTGCACATGCACCCACAAGATGATGACAACAATCAGCGGTAAGCCAATATGCATGAACGCCAGTAGTGTAAATAGCCTGCTGCCCACATTCTCAAGGTAAATGAAGTTGCGGATGAGCGTGCCGCCGAACATCGGCAGGGCATCGAACCATTCGGCCGTGGCAATCACAACGAACTGCGCCAGCTGGTCCCATACGAGCATGAAGCCGTTAATACCGGCGACGTAGACCATCCACAGCAGCGCAACGCCGGTCAGCCATGAAAATGACCTGAATCCGCGATAGCGGTCATAGGCGAAGTGACGCAGCATGTGCAGCAACATGGTCAGGATCATTCCATCGGTGGCATAACGATGGATGCTGCGTAAAATGCCCCCTGCCCACCACTGCTCATGGGTGATACGCTCGACCGATTCAAAGGCATGATCAATCCCGGTTTCGGCAAAAATATACAGGTAGAGCCCGGAGCCGAGCAATAGCCAGAATTGCCAGAAGCTGATCGTGCCGAGGTGGTAGAAGGGGTTCAGCTTTTCGCCAAAAGCAAGATTGAAGATATTTTCAATGCGTATGAAAAACCAGCGTACGATTTGTTGAAGAAGTTTGACCATGGTAGGTGTCCGCTCAGGAGAGTGCAGGAGGGAGGGAAGAGAGGAGTCGGGTAGTGGGCCAGCAAGCCATGGTTCACTGCCTGAAGAAAATGCCACCCTTGTCGGGATTGAAGTCAATCACCAGAACCTGCCCGGGCTTCAGGGTGACTTGCTCCTCCTTGACATAATTGAAGCCGGGTTTGATCAGGTTGTCATTCATCCTTACCGACAGCCGATAGGAGCCCGCCTTTAACTCAAACCGCTTGTACACGGTTGAGACACCATCCTTGGAAAGACCGGTAGGGTGCATCATCGTGTTGAACAACTTCTGCCCGTCCAGATCGACTTCAAGTTTGATGTCGGAACGTTCCCTGGGACACTCGAGTGGCGCTCGCATATTACGCGGCATTTTCTCCAGTTCTTCCGCAGTGCGTTTGCGACATTCACGGTCGCCCAGGTGGCTCATCGAGAGCTTGATCAACGCGGCATCATCCGGAATTTGCCGGTAGCGAGGAAAGGTGGCGAAATAGCCGATGAAAACGGCAAATGCGCCGTAAAGTATGATCTGTCCGACGATGGCGGCGGGTTTAGACATGACGAGAATTTCTCCGGGTGTAAGGCTGCAATGGGTCGTCGGAAAGTCCCAGGATTTCAATGCTGTTCCTGAATTCATGCAAGGCCTCGGCAAGCAATTTGTGGTCATTGACTGAGGCAAATACATGGTGCACCCGGGCTAAAGGCACTGTGCTGCTCAAGTGCGGTTCTCGCAGTCCGCTCAGTCGTTCAGCCGTCCAGCGATCACCGAGGCGATAATCGCAGCCGCCGCTATGACAACTGGCAAGCATGACACCATCGGCTCCGCCACGCAGTGCGTATTCAATGAACGCTGGCGGAAGGGCACCTGAGCATAGGAGGCTAATCACCGCGGTGTCGGGGGCTGCCAGCAACCTGGCATTGGCGCCGCGCTTGCAGCCGAAAACAACTATCCGGGTACGGCCCTCAAGTTGGGCCAGTTGCGCTTCGAGTTGCTGGCGTAAATCGTTGACGGTTTGTTGTGGCATGTCGATACCGGTCATCAGCCGGTCCTGCCTGCGGAATGGGGTCGATGAAGGGCATGAGCCGGCGCAGATGCCGCAACCGGCGCAGAGCTCGGCGGCGACGAGGGCCATCTTGTAACCTGGCCGACCGGAATGCGGCCCCATCGTGATGGCGGCATAGGGGCAGTCGGCCATGCAACGGTTGCAACCGTTGCAGTTGGCCGCATCAACCACAGCAATGGGTTCGGCTTGGGGATGGGGCAAGAACGGCAGTATGAAAAGAAGCGCTGTTGTGGCGAACAACATCATCCAGACCATAGCGGGTGACGTGATGTCAGTCAGCGGATGAATGAACAGCATGAACCAGTCCAGTCGGACTTGCGTGGGGATCAATGCCAGATTTGCCGGTGCATCGCTGAGTGCCGGTTTGATCAATGCGAGCAGCAGGAGGGTCCCCAGGGTGCCGAGCATCACGTGGCGTGAGGGATGGTAATCGACCCGGCTGATACGATGAACATGGGCCCACAGACCAAGAATGAGCATTAAGGGAATGCCGAGGTGAATGAACACCAGCATGGTGAAGAATCGGTCGTTGAGCGAATCGGGTGACTGGAAGTTACGCGCTGCGGGTTCGCTGAAGATCGGTAGCCAGTCGAGTAATTCGGTGCTGGCGGTTGCCGAGTACTGGGCCAACCGATCCCAGACAATCCAGTAGCCACTGATGCCGGAAACGTAGCTCAGCCAGAGGATAGGCACCCCGGTTACCCAGGAATAGAAGCGGAAACCGAAATAGCGCCCGTAAGCCCATTCCCGCACCAGGTGCAATGCCATGACCAGAATGAAGGCGTCCGCTGCGTAACGGTGCAGGCTGCGCAGAATGCCACCGGGATACCATGGCTCGCGGGAGAGATCGCTGATCGAGCTGTAAACCCCATTAATGCTGGTGTCAAGCACGGTGTAGAGGTTCAGTCCGCTGCCCACAACAATCCAGAGGAAATACAGGCCCATGGCGCCGAGATGGCGCAACGGGTTGCCGCTTCCTCCAAATGACACATCGAAAAACTCCTCGGCGTGCTGGAAGAGAGTTTGCGCCGTATTGCGCAATGAGGCATGAAAGCTCACCGATGAGGCGTCCGTAAAGCGGGGTCAGGGTTGATCATTAGCCGTTGATAATACACCCTCGAAACTCAGAGCGACTTGACCCGTGTCAAATTCGGAGAAGATACCGAGAAGATACCGCGCGTCACGAAAAGAAGCGTTGGCTTTAACCGGCTTTTGTCAGGTTCGGCACGGGAGTATTACTGCATTGACCCTAGGTTCAGGAAACCCTCTTTTCATTCCTGCGCCGGTTTTTCCAGAAATTGATACTTAGATAGATCATGAACACCATGAAGCTGAGAAAACCGGCGAACTGAAAATACAGGGAATAGTTGGTGCGGTATCTGCCGGACACCGGGTCGTAGACCGAGCAGATAATTCGGACGCGCGCCATGATCTCCTGCAGGGTGCCGACTTGCGGGGGAATTGCCGAACCGGCAATCATGACTTTGAGTGGTTCAGCCAGGTCTTCGGCGGTATATTTCTCGCCATAAACCTGCTGGATGATCTTGCCCTGTGCATCGACCAGGGTGACTTGATTCATGTGGTCGAAGCCGGCAGGAGTAGCCACATAGCTGAACCCGAAATTGCGGGTCAGATCGTCAAGGATTGCCGGCGATGGACTCAGAAATTCCCAGTTGGGGAGACTGATGCCATTCTGGACTGAAAAACCCTTGAGTGCCTGGGGAGAGTCAAACGGCTGGTTGAAGCCGATGCTGATCACGTTGAACCGGTCTGCGCCAAGAACACTGACCGTGTTTTGCACCGCCTTCTGCAGATTGCGGGTGGTTGTGGGGCAAATCTGAAAGCAGGCCGTATAGATGAAGCTGACCAACAGCGGTTTTCCGCGATAGCGCGAGAGTTCTACGGGTTTGCCCGATCGGTCGACAAGCACAAAGTCGCCGACCGGCTTTCCGATCACACTTTGCGAGAGCTTAAAGGCTGCTTTTTCATCGAGTGTCGCAAGCGAGGCTCCCGTGTTGATTCCCTGCGGGCGAGCGGTCAACTTGGGTTTTTCCGGGGTGGTGTCGGCGGCTGCAAGCGAGGCTGTTGAAAATACAGAAACACTTGCAAACAGCGCGACGAAAATTCGAAAGGTCACCAGAAAATGCCTTCTAGCTAAAACTGGGCGTCGATAATTGCACCAAGGAGCACCAGCGTCAATTGTATAAGTGAGGCATGAAAACAGCTCATGGCCGTTTTCCGGCTGGTGTCCCTGACCAAAAGCCAGGCTTTCTGGATGAACAGAAACCCGCCTGAGGCAGCACCTGCAAAATAGATGGCGCCGAGCCCGAAGGCTAGGGGAAGGAGTGATGCGGCCACCAGCGCTAGGGTGCTGATAAAAATGACCTGTGCTGCCCTTTTGTCGCCAACGACGACCGGCAGCATGGGGATACCGGTTGCGACGTAATCGTCCTTGAAGGCAATGGCCAGGCTCCAGAAATGAGGAGGGGTCCACAGGAAAAGCACGAAAGCCAGAGTGAGTGGGAGCGCTCCAACATGCGGGTCAGCCGCAGTCGCGCCGGCAAGAACGGCCCAGCTACCGGCCAGTCCTCCAAAGACGATGTTGAGCCAGGTGTGACGCTTCAACCAGACGGTGTAGACGATGGCGTAAAAAAAGGCGCCAAGAAAAACAAACAGCGCGGACCAGGCATTGAGCGCCATCCACGCAGCACCTACGGAAAGCAGTGACAGTGCGCCGATGATCAGTAACCAGACCGGGCCGTGGCCGATCTCGCCGGTGGCGAAGGGTCGTTTGCGGGTGCGCGACATCAACGGGTCGAGGTCGCGCTCGTAGTATTGATTGAAGGCGCCGGCACTGGCCGACGAAATCAGCACCGAAAGGGTCAATACGAGCATCTGCCACCAGCTCAGTCCGGCGCCGGAACTGACGGCGAGTCCGGCCAGTGCCGTAAAAGTGATGACGACGCCAATACGCAGTTTGAATACGCCCAGAATGGTGCGGACTGAAATGCCGTTAGCGTGGTGGGCAGGAGGCGTCGATTGCATGGGCGTAATTGGAGTGGCGCTCAAAATAAATTCATTGCGGGGGAAACTGGCTTGAATCAAGCCTGACAGTCAAGTCCGATTGAGGACGCTGCCCCACGCCAGTGGCGCGGGGGAATCCTTCCCGTTTAACTCAACAGCCAGACTTCGGACAGGTATTTCCAGTTAACGAAGTAGTAGAGAACGAAGGTAACCAGCAGTAACAGCGCCAATACCACCGTGCCAGGTACGGCAATGTGGTCGTCCTTGTCGGTATGCGCTGTGGTTGAAGCCGCTGTGGTATCCGACGGGATCGGGGTTGGCTTGTCTGAAACCTTGCCGCCATCGAGTTTCTTGCCGAACAACAACGAGCCCACGACGAGCACGATCCACAACGCACCACCGACCACGGCAATGACCCCGAAGACACCGGTCAGACCCATCATCAGGTAGGCCGCGCCCGGCCATTCATACTGGAACGGAGCACCGGAGAAGGCCATGTCCCAGTGCCGGCGGGAAACGCCGAGCGTGCCTGCACCCATCATGACGAGGCCGAGAACCGACATGCTGATGCCGTACAGGTAGGGCTGAATCTGGCACAGCCTGGGCAGAATCATTTCACGCCGGAACAGGGTAGGAACCAGAATATAAGTAATTGACATGAAGGCCAGCGTGGTACCGACGACGACTGTCGTGTGGAAGTGACCCGGAACGTAGAAGGTATTGTGCATCAGCATGTTGATCTGCTCAGTGCCCAAAACAACACCGGAAATACCGCCGAGGAAACCGAAACCGACCAGCGAAATGAACATGCCGGAGAAGGCCGGATTGCCCCAGGGGGCTTTGCGCAGCCACTCGAACAGGCCATGGGTATAGCCCTTCTTGCGCTGTGCCGCTTCTATGGCGCCAGGCACGGTAAACCCGTGGATCATCGATGCCATGACCGCGAAGTACATAAAGTAGGAGGTGTTCAGCACCTTCCATTCAGCGCTCATTCCGGGGTCGGATAACAGGTGGTGTGCACTGGACAGTTGCAGGAAGAGGATGTAGAGCAGGAACGCAAAGCGCGATACTTTTTCCGACAGGGGCTTGGCGCCGAAAACTACTGCCGCCGTCAGATACCAGACGGAAACGTGTGCGGCCACATTGACCTGCTGTGACGAGTGCCCCAGCCCCCACCACACCATGCGGTACAACTGGGCGTCGATTTCCTTGATCCAGCCCAACGACCAGAAGAAGGTCGGGATCAGAATGGCCGCGCCAGAGAGAATGGTGAAGGTGGCGATGATCGCCGCAGTCATGGCGCCGAAAGTGACCAGCGGCAAGGAACCCTGATAGGTCTTGTCTTTCTTGGCGACGACCAGCGTGGCAAAGAAAATGCCGGTACCAATCAAGGCACCTACCGCAACCAGGATGATACCGAGGTAGAAGTGTGGCGCCGCCTGCATTGGCACGTAGGAGGTGAACATCACGCTCGATCCGCCCTGGAAGATGGCGACGTTGCAAACGATGCCGCCGATGACCATCAGCCAGAAGCCAAGCCAGGCCAGTTTGGGTGTCGCCAGTCGACAGCGAAGCAGTGTGGAAGAGGCAAAGAAAAGAACCGCCATTTCGAAATGCAGAATCCACAGGATGATCATGTCGATGCCGTGGGCGGTGAGGATCAGGTAAAACTCGTCGGCCGGCAACAGCTTGATCGCTGGCCAGCGGGTAAGAATCACGAGCAGCGCGCTAATGCCGCCGACCAGCAGCCAGAGCACGCCGGCGACAGCGTGCCAACGCATCAATTTTTCGGCGTTGTTTTCAAATTGCAGCCCGGAGCTCGGACAGGTACGGTAAGTTGTTGCCATCGAAGTGCTCCTCTTATTTCACGTAAATGCGGCCAAGCATGGTGTGGTGGCCAATGCCGCAATACTCGTTGCAGACGATGGCATAGGTGCCCGACTTGGTCGGCGTCATCCTGACCACATGCTCATAGCCTGGAATAACCTCAATGTTGATATTTACCGGTTGCAGCGAGAAGCCATGCAGATAATCCATCGATGAGAGGTGGATCTTGTAAGTCTGCCCCTTTTCCAGCTCCAGAATCGGGTACCAGTTCCACAGTCGGGCGATCAGGAAGCCATCGCCGCCGGGGGGGATTTTAACGACCGGTATTTGCTGACCGTTAAGATCAGTTTCGGTGCGGAGGGTGTTTTCGGCAATGAATTTCTCGGCCTTGGCAGCGAACATCTCCGGCGTCGTTCTGTAGACCTCGTTCGACAAGTTCTGTTTACCAAAGACGTGCCAATAAACCATCATCACGAACATGATCATGCCCCATACAAACGCGATACCAATCCAGGCCCACTCGACCTTGTCGATGGGTTGTTTCCACCAGAGCCGATTTGACGGCGGCAGAATTGCACTCATTTGATTCTCCCAGAGATGACGGAACGACTTACTTGGCTAACGGGACGTTCATGATGTCGATGATGCCCCACAAAATGTAGAGAAGCCCAGGTAAAGCAACGCCCAGAAACAGGAGCAAGAAGGTGTTATCCAGAAGCTTCTGCATGAACGGGACATCGTCATCGTTGTTTTCGGCCATGTTCCTACCCTCCATCATGATTGGCGCATACGGCGCACGATTGGTTTTTTTAAACTGAAGTCTATTCCTTGCGCGAAGAACATAGACTATCCGTTTAAGGATACTTTCCTTCGGAGTAATGCACTTTGATCTACATCAAAAGCTTGTTATCCCTTTAAGCGTCGAGAAATAATAACTTGAACAATAGTATCTACACATGCTGATCGCGCGGCTTCAGTTTATAGTTTCATTCGCCATGAAACTCGTCCCGCTCAATCGAGAGCGTGGCCAGTTCTTCATCGGAAACCTTGATTCCCGGTGCGTAGGTATTTTCATCAAGGGTCGC
>JAYSZS010000335.1:0-8185 GCA_043737935.1 Propionivibrio sp.
ATTACCTATGATCCGGCTTTTACCGGTCGCTCGCTGATCAACAAGGCGTTCGAGCGCGCTCAACTGACCCCCAACGTCGTGCTGGCGGCCATTGACTCCGACGTGATCAAGACCTATGTGAATCTCGGTCTCGGACTCGGCATCATCGCCAGCATGGCCTTTGACCCGGAGCGCGACCTCGGCCTGCAGGCGATCGATGTCGGCCATCTGTTCGGCTCGAATACAACGCGTATCGGCTTGCGGCGAGGCACCTATATCCGCCAGTACGAATACGATTTCATTGAACTGTTTGCCTCGCAACTGTCGAAGAAGGCCGTCGATATGGCGATGGCAGGTCATGGAGTTAACGATGAATATCAACTTTAATCCGGCCCGGCGGCAACCCCGAGGCCTTCTCGCCCAGGTGCTGACGGTGATTGTAGGCTTGGTGTTGCTGACGGCGGCCTTCATGTTTTCGCTCGTCTTCTTTGCCCTTGTGGCGTTTGCCGGCCTGCTCTTCTGGATGTATTTCATGTGGAAGACCCGCGCCTTGCGCAAGCAGTTACGGCAACGAATGGATGAGCAGGTGCGCGCTGGGGCTTTCGAGCCGCCGGTTTCAGAGCCTGTTGCGGGCGGAGAGGTCATCGAAGGTGAAGCGGTTCGCGTGGTGGACGAGCGGAACCGGGTTGCTGAGTAGCTTTACTTCTTCCTTGCTGCGACCGCATCCTTGTCCTCGTCCAGATAGTTTCCCCGACCAAATGCCAATGAGGCGGCTTGATACCAGGAGATAGCCTCACGTTCCAGAGTTTTTTCATCCAGGTGTCGCTCGGGGTGCTGAAAGCCGGCGTGTTTGCTGGCGGTGATGTGCACCTTGCGCCGCGGATAAAGCATGACCAGTCGGCCATCCCTCAGGTAGCCCAACGACTGGTAATTCGCCACAAAGGCGCGTTCTTCGCCTGATGGCAGGCGGAAAATGTCTTGTCCGAAGAACTTGCTCTCATAGCTGAAATTCATTCGACCGAGCAGGGTCGGGGGAATGTCAATTTGCGACATCAGTCGTTCTACGCGTTCGGGCTTGATGTGCACCGGCGAGTAGAAGATGACGGGGATCAGGTATCTATCGACCGGTATATCTCCGGCACCCCGCGCACTGGCGCCATGATCTGCGGTGATTGCAAAAAGGGTGTCATCGAACCACGGCTTCTTTCTGGCTTGGTCAATAAAGTGGCCGATAGCCCAGTCAGTGTATTTTACCGCGCCGTCACGTCCGGTTCCCGAGGGAATGTCTATTCTCCCGGCAGGGTAGGTGTAGGGGCGGTGATTGCTTGTTGTCATGATATGCGCAAAGACCGGCTGCTTGCCATTGGACTTGGCCAGTGAGGCGTCAATCTCGGCAATAGCCAGGTCGAACAAGTCTTCGTCGGCTACGCCCCAGATGTTTTCGTAGTGGATTTTATCCTTCGGGATCGCCGTGCGATCCACAACACGGTAATCATTGTTGCTGAAGAACTCCGCCATATTATCGAAATAGCCGTAGCCGCCATAAATAAATAATTGATCGTAGTTCTTGTTTTCGAAGATGTCGCCCAGAGTGAATAGCTGGCCGTTGTTCGGACGCTTGACGATGGACTGCCCGGGTGTCGGGGGGATGGCCAAGGATAGTGCCTCAAGTCCGCGTACCGTTCGGTTGCCCGTGGCGTACACCTTGCCGAAGGTCAGGCTTTCGCGGGCCAGTTGGTCGATTCGCGGGGTCAGGCCACGCTGGTCACCCCACGCGCCGATGAACTCGGCACCGAGGCTTTCGACGCTTATCAAAATAACGTTCAGATGCTTTTCGGCACCTTTGGCCCGAATGGTAAATTGCCTGTCGGCAAGGTCAGTCGAGCGCCAGCCGTCTGAAGTCAGTGACTGTTTATCGCGTACAAGTGAGAACGCCTCCTCATCGGGCAAGGACGCATAGAGACGCAGGTAATCCATTTCATTGTTGCGTGCGGCAGCGGCAAATTCGTAAAGTCCGTTGCCCGCCAGTTCATTGAGGGCGTCAGAGGAAAAGCGGTTCTTGTCGGTCGATGAAACAGCGCTAAAAAGCGCAATCGGCAGAACAAGTGCCAAAATGATCCCAGCCAGTCGTCCGGACCAGCTTAAAGGCAGTGCCGAAGATGTCCAGGACCGACGGATCAGCGGCCACGAAAGGGCCAACGAGACTGCCGCCAATGCAATCAGGATTTTGCCTACCGGATAGCTTTGCCAGATGTTGCCGATGACTTCGTGCGTATAGACCAGATAATCGACGGCAATGAAATTGAAGCGGCTGGCGAATTCGTCCCAGAATATCCACTCGGCAACGGCAGTGAATAGCAGCAGAAAAACCGAGACAGGAATAGCCGCGCTGATCAGCAGCCGGGTAAGGCGCCAGCGAGCGACCCGGTTCGGCAGCAAAGCCAGAAACAGAATGAGCGGGGCGAGGACGAAGGGAACCGTGATCAGGTCGTAGGTGCTGCCGATCAGGAATGACATCGCCAACTCGTTCCATCGGCCCGAAACATCCGCTCGCAAGGCCAGGATGATGCGGGTTAAGAACGAAACGGCGCATAGAGACAGCGCCAAGTAAGCTGCAAGGGCAAAACGGTGGCTTGAAACCCGGTCAAAGATTATTTTGATCATCGAAAGTGCTGAAAAGAAGGTACTTTAATTGCGATGTCGTAATTCCGATGTGAAAAGAGTGTAACGAAACATTTCTAATCAGTCCGACGCGCGTTTTTTCCTCAGCCTGATGCCACCACCCGGTTGCGCCCACCCTCCTTGGCCTGATACAAGGCCGAGTCTGCGGCCTGAATCAGCGCCAGACCGTCGGCTTCCGAACCGGTGGCAATGGCCACGCCGACGCTCAGGGTGACCGGAATCTTTTGTTCTTCCCACGCGAAGGCGGTTTTTTCGACCTGCATGCGGATACGTTCGCCGATTTGCATCGCGATACGCAGGTTGGCGTTGGTCAGGATGGCGGCAAATTCCTCGCCGCCATAGCGGAAAACCATGTCCTCGGCGCGTGAAGTGTTGCGCAGGATGTCGGCAAACTGGCGCAGCACGGCATCGCCCGCCGCGTGGCCAAAGCTGTCGTTTATCCGCTTGAAGTAGTCGATGTCGAGCATCAGGCAGGCCAGCGGCGCGCCGCTGGACTGGGCAAAGATCAGCTCCGACGCCAGGAAATCCAGTCCGTTGCGGCGATTGGGAAGCTGCGTCAGGGTGTCGGTCAGTGCATCCTGCAACAGACGTTTCTGGGCCACGGCAAACTCGTCGGTCGAGCGCATGACGCCGAGGCGTTCCCGATGGATTTCATCCTTGAGAATCAGCATGCGAGCCGCCGTATTGAGATGCACGCGCAGGGTTTGCGCATTCAGCGGCTGGACCAGCACATCGTCGGCGCCGGCATCGATCGCTTCAAGGATGCGACTCTCGTCTTCCGGTGTTGCCAGAAGCAGGGCGTAGCATTCCTTGCCCGTCGGTGTCTGCCGCAGGCTGCGGAAAAAATCAGTCGACTTCATGCCGGGCATCGACATCTCGGCGATGACGATCTGTGCCGGACGGCGCAGCGCCTGGGCCAACCCTTCAGCCGTGTCGTCCACCAGCACAGGCTGGTGACCAAGATTCTCGATCTGCTGCATCAACGCCGGGAGTTCCGGCAACGGGATGCCGATCAGTTGAACGAGCAGGCATGGCGACCGGGCGCGCCGGTTCTCGGTGTCGGCGACCGTTCCCATTCGGCGCAGGGGCGGACTGGCGGCAAGGATTTCGGCAAAGGGCGGAATGTCCCTGGTGCGCACCTGCAGCTTGGCGCCCCATTCACGCCAGCGTTTGACCATCTTGTCGACCAGTTCGTTGAGCTTATCGCCGCCGATGCCAAGACGCGCCGCACGAGCCAGCAGAGCCGGCAACAAACTCCAGCGTGACTCCTCATCGACCATGCAGACATGCGCCAGCGAACTGGCAAAGCTGAGCGAATGAGTCAGCGTCTGCACGCGGGAACCATCGGCAAAACCGGCGGCATCCGGATTCTCGTGGTGGAAGGCCGCCTGGATGAGCACTTCGGGCAGACCCCACTCGTTGAGCAGGGTGGCCGCCAGCTCGTGGTGATCCATGGCAAAACGTTCCTGCTCCAGCGTTGCCAAATCCAGGCGCCGATCGCGCGCGGCAAGCAGGATTTCGGCATACTCGTCGGGGAACAGCGAGGCCAGAGCCAGTTCGCCAACCCGAGCCAGAAGACCGATGGTGAAAATTTCCTCACTGGATAGCTGCGCGAAATGGGCAAGTTCCTGACAGGCAATGCCGGTGGCCAGGGAGTGTCCCCAGAAGCCGTCATAATCGAAGGCCGTGCACAGCCCGCTCTTGTGGCTGTGCATGACGGAGAGCCCGATGACCAGATCGCGTACGCGAAACGAGCCGAGGGCAACAATCGCACGTTGCAACGAAACCATCGGTCGCGAACGGCCAAAGGCCGCCGCATTGGCAAAATAAAGAATGCGTCCGGCGATCGCCGGGTCGGATTGAACGAGTTGCACCAGGTCGGCAATCCGGAAATCGTCGCGCTGCGTCAGCCGGATGATCGACAGGGCGACCCCCTTCGGCGAGGGCAGCTTGCCCGTCGCCTTCAGCGCGGCGTAGCGATCAGGGTCGACATAACGCATTGATGACAATCTCCGGTGCGATTCCTGCATCATAAACCCAGGGGCTGGTTCCTGGTCAAGCCGCCCGTCGCGAAAGACTGCCGTCCATGACCAGCGAAGCAAAAGTCTGCGCCAGGTGGAAAGACGATGTCTTAACCTCCCCGCGCAGCCGGGTCCTGACGGTAGAAGCGGCTCATCTGCGCGTAGAGTTCCGGATATTCTTCGCACAGGATGTCCGGTGTTTCAAAGAAGGTTTCACTCATGACAGCAAAGAATTCGCCGGGGCTCTCGGCCGCGTAGGGGTCAAACAGGGTTCCTTCATCGCGTTCTGCGGCTTCGTCAACCAGCGCACAGAAATCCTCATAGGCCGCGATCAGCGTTGTTTCCCATTCCTTGCGCGAGACGCTCGCCGGCAGCGGCGGGATGCCGTTGGCCTCGCCGTTGAGCATGTCGAGCTTGTGCGCAAACTCGTGGATGACGACGTTGTAGCCGGCGCCGGCCATCTGCGCGTCGTGCCATGAGATGAGCAGAGGGCCACCATCCCAGGCTTCGCCCGAGGCGATATCGTCATATTCATGGACGACGCCGAATTCGTCTTCGACAACTTGCGGGATGATGAACTCGTCCGGATAGACAATGATGCCAACCCAGTCGCGATAACTCTCCAGCCCGAGGTTGAGGATCGGCAGGCAGCCCTGCGTGGCAATCGAGACGCACACGGCGTCGGTCAACTCAAGGCCCCCGGCGCTGGTAAATTCCTTTTCGGCCAGAAAGGCTTCGGTCAGTTTGCGCAGGCGCGTTTTCTCCTCGTCGTCGAGCCGCTCGACAAAGGGCAGACTGGCGAGTGTTTGCTGCCACAGCACGTCGGGCAGAGGCATGGCCTTTGACGTCCCGCACAGCCAGTCGATTAGTTTTCCGATGGCCATGCGTCTAGCGGGCTTGCTGCGAGGTAGTCAGATAGATACCGGCAAAGATCAGGGCCGAAAACCGGCATCAGGTGAATGAAAAGGCTGGCCTTGCTGGTGCCGACTTCGCCGACAGCGCGGTTGTAGAAGATGTAGCCAAGAAAGCCGGGGAAGATTCCGGTGTAGGCGATTGCGACGAGCGAGTTGGGCGTGGGATCAATCAATCGACCCTGACCGATTTCCCAGGCATAGGCGGGAGCCAGTGCCAGCAGGCCGACGACAATCAAGGCCGCCAGCAGGAGCATCGAGTGCACACCGGGGGGTCGCCATTGCAGACCGATGGTGTAAAAGGCCCAGACGAATACGGCGCCGAGCATACACAGATCGCCGATATTCAACTCCAGTCCGGCCAGGGTAGAGAGTTCGCCGCGTGCGACGATGGTGAGGACGCCAATCAGTGAAGTCAGCACGCCGAGCCATTCGATGCCGTGCAGGTATTTTTTAAGGAATGCCCAGGAGAGCGCGATGGTGGCAATCGGGACAAATGAGTTGAGCAGGACGGCATTTGTAGCGGCCGTGTATTGCAGCGCAATGTAGGCCAGCGTGTTGTAACCGCCGACGCCGAGCAGGCCGAGGATGACTAGGGCCGGCCAGCCGCGCTTGAGCTGTGGCCACTGGCTGCGCAGGTGCGGCAGTGTGAGTGGCAGGGTGAGCGCCAGCGCGATCGCCCAGCGCCAGAAAGCCAGCGATAGGGGCGGCACCTCGTTGCGAATGGCGCGACCCAGGACCATGTTGCCGGACCAGAACAGCGTGAGCAGGAGGAGACACGGGTGATGAAATCGGGAGAACATGCGGACAAATTTTCTGGGGGCTGTCAGATTCAGAGGGCATTATGCACGCGACAATTGTCAGGATGGTGAAAAGGGCGTCCGATTTCAATGATTGTTGTCATGTAGATGTTGTAACACGAGATCGGTGAGCGCCCGGTTGCTCAGTGCACTGGAAAGGACGAGGGCTAAAAACAGTCTGCCAATGGAGCTCAATTGCCCCATTGCCGTGTAAACTTTGTAGAGTGAATTTTGTTCGTAAGATCATTCGAATGGGTGATCCATGCAAGCGTTTTCATCAAGTACCGTCATCACCGACCCTTACCGCGCCGGTATTGCACTGGGCGAATTGCTGGCCTCAATGACGCCTGAAGTCGTTTTTCTTTTCTCTTCGGTGCATTACTCCGTGCCGGAGTTGCTGGAGGGGTTTCATGATGCGCTGGAGTGTGATGACGTCATCGTTGTCGGTAACAGCGGTAACGGATTCGACGAGACTACAGGGGCTTACGATCATGGAGCAGCAGTTCTCGGGCTGAGTTCTGGCGGGCAGGTGCGCTGGCGGCTGGAGCATGTCGACCGACTGCATGAGGATCTGGAATCCAAGGTTGAAAAACTGATGGCCTCGCTGTCAGAAGAGGGCGAAACCCCTTGTCTGGGTTTCTGGTCTCCGACTTCAGGGTCGATGCCAGCCGGATCGAGGCCGTGCTGCGCGAAACGGTCGGTTTTTCTGTCGTTGTGGCCTCGCCGCCGATGATTTTCAGATGCAGAGTAGTTATCTCTACGTTAACCGCGAAGTCAGCAGCGATGCGCTTGTCGTGCTGGCGGCCTACGGCGATTTGCGCTTCTCGATCCGTGTCGCCAATTCCTTGCAGGCTATCGGACGAAGCGGTCAGATTGAGTCGGCCGAGGGCGCCCAGATACATCGCATTGATGGAATAAGCGCCATGGATTTCATCGAACGCCAGACTGGCAAGCCGGTGTTGCAGACGGACCGGGGAATCCTTTCGCTGCTGGTTGTGGATCCCGAGGTCGCCGATGAAAAGCGTTTGCGCTCGATTATTCCGGATTTACTGGACGGACTGGGGTCACTCGGCCTGGTTGGCGGCATCGCCCGAGGCCATACGGTGCAGGTGTGCCTGGCCCGCCCGGAGGAGATGGTGGCTGAGGTTCGAGCCATCGCCAAGGCGGCCAGCGCCAGCGGCAGGGTGCCGGTAGCGGCTTTGGTCGTCAGTTGTTCCGGGCGCAAAGCGCTACTTGGCGCACAGCTCAGTAACGCAACAGGCGCGCTAACCGGGGGCTTTGCGCCGGGATTGCCCCTGGCCGGTTTCCCTTCACTTGGAGAAATCGTTCCCTTGCGAGCGGGCAATGGCTACACGCGAAACCTTTTCCATAATATGACCTATGTGCTGTTGCTGATCGAGCAGTGAACCCGTGAACACATCTTATCTCAGCTTGATCGGCGATCCGCCAGCGGGCTTTGTCTGTGGTGCTGTCGGCAAGCGCGAGTTGCTCTCGGGTACGGTGGTTCTGCTCGCTGAAGATTGTGCGTCAGCCTGTGCGCTGCTGCCTGATTTCCGAACACGGGTCGTGGGTGTGGCGCTCACCTTCGGCACGCCGCTGATCACTCGACTTGGTCGCTGCTCTAGCATGTCAGCCTGTCGCGTGAAGCGCTCGCCCAAGGTGGCGAACTCCTGGCCCTGGCGCTCGAAGCGGTGACCGTGGCCAGCGCGGCTGGCGACCAGACCAAGCGCGCGCAACTAGCCGAGGCACGGCTACGTTCCGATTATGAGGTACAACGGCAGGACTATTGGCG
>JAYSZS010000336.1:0-3532 GCA_043737935.1 Propionivibrio sp.
GCCACCGGCATCTGCCACACCGATTACTACACGTTGTCGGGCGCCGACCCCGAAGGACTGTTCCCGGCGATCCTGGGCCACGAAGGCGCGGGTGTGGTGCTTAAGTCGGCCCCGGTGTGACGACGCTGAAGCGCGACGACCATGTCATCCCGCTGTACACACCGGAATGCCGGCAGTGCAAGTTTTGCCTGTCGCGCAAGACCAATTTGTGCCAGCAGATCCGCGGCACGCAGGGGCACGGCTTGATGCCCGATGGCACGTCGCGTTTTTCGATCGGCGGCCAGCCGCTGCTGCATTACATGGGCACGAGCACCTTTGCCAACCACATCGTTGTGCCCGAAATTGCGCTGGCCAAGATCCGCAGCGACGCACCCTTCGACAAGGTCTGCTACATCGGCTGCGGCGTCACCACCGGCATCGGCGCGGTGATTTTCACGGCCAGGGTCGAAGCCGGCGCCAATGTCGTGGTGTTCGGCCTCGGCGGCATTGGACTCAATGTAATTCAGGGGGCGAAGATGGTCGGTGCCGACAGGATTATCGGTGTTGACATCAACCCGGCTCGGCAGGCGATGGCGCGCAAGTTCGGCATGACGCACTTCATCAATCCGAAGGAAACCGAGAATGTCGTCGACGCCATCGTGCAACTGACCGACGGCGGTGCCGACTACAGCTTTGAGTGCATCGGGAACACCCAGGTGATGCGCCAGGCGCTGGAATGTACGCACAAGGGCTGGGGGCGCAGCATCATCATCGGTGTTGCCGAGGCGGGCGCGGAAATCAGCACCCGACCCTTCCAGTTGGTGACCGGGCGCAAGTGGGAGGGCTCGGCCTTTGGTGGCGCACGCGGTCGCAGCGACGTTCCGAAAATTGTTGACTGGTATATGGAGGGCAAGATCAACATCGACGATCTGATAACCCACACCATGCCGCTTGAAGACATCAACAAGGGTTTTGATCTGATGAAGCGCGGCGAATCGATTCGCGGTGTCGTGCTGTACTGATGAGTGAGCTGGAACCATTGAGCGAGCATGCCTGCTTTGGCGGCGTGCAAACTTTTTACCAGCATGCCTCGCAGGAGATCGGGTTGCCGATGCGCTTTTCGGTGTATCTGCCGCCCCAGGCCGTGCAGGGCAAAGTACCGGCTGTGCTCTATCTGGCGGGCCTGACCTGCACGGAAGAAACGTTCATGATCAAGGCTGGCGCGCAACGCCTTGCCGCCGAACTGGGTCTGGCGCTGATTGCGCCCGATACCAGCCCGCGCGGTGCCAACGTGGCGGGCGAAGCCGAAAGCTGGGACTTTGGCGTCGGCGCCGGTTTTTATCTGGACGCCACCGAGACGCCCTGGTCAACGCACTACCGCATGGAAAGCTACCTCATCGCCGAACTGATTCCACTGCTGGCCCGGGAGCTTGCCGTGGATAGCCGCCGACTGGGCATTTTCGGCCACTCGATGGGCGGTCACGGTTCGCTGACGCTGGCCCTCAGGCATCCCGGACTGTTCAAGTCGGTATCGGCGTTTGCGCCGATCTGTGCGCCCACGCAGTGCCCGTGGGGAGTGAAGGCATTTGCCGGTTATCTCGGCAGCGATAGCCCGCGCTGGGCGGAACACGATGCCTGCGCATTGATGCGCCGGCGTACGGTTGCCCCCTATCCCGCCGGCATCCTGATCGACCAGGGCCTGGCCGACAAGTTTTTATCGGTTCAACTCAACCCACAGCTGTTCGAGCAGGCCTGTGCCGAGGCTGGCCAGCCACTCACACTGCGCCGCCATGCCGGCTATGACCACGGTTACTACTTCATCTCGACCTTCATGGCCAATCATCTGGCACACCACGCGCAGATGCTGGGTTGAGACCATCACGCCTGCGACGGCAAACAAGCCATTAAAATAAGAGTTATTGGAGTTACGAATGAAGGAGACCCTGAAGCCTGGCATCGGATACGAGCACAAGTTCGTTGTTCCTCAGTCGAAAACCGTCCCGGCGCTCTATCCCGAGTCGGACGAGTTTGTTGCCATGCCGGAAGTCTTTGCTACCGGCTTCCTGGTCGGTCTCCTCGAATGGGCTTGCATCAAGGCCATCAACCCTCATCTCGACTGGCCACAGGAGCAAACCGTGGGCACACACATCGACGTCAGCCACGATGCGGCAACCCCCACTGGCTTTGAGGTGACAGCCCGCGTTGAGTTGATCGCGGTCGAAGGGGAAAAGCTTGTTTTTGCTGTCGACGCCCACGAGGGTATTGAATTGATCTCCAGGGGCAAGCATGAGCGCTTCGTTATCAACAAGGAAAAATTCGATGCCAGGCTCGCCGGCAAGCTGGGAAAACCATAACCCGGCATCCAGGGAAACGTCGAATAAGCCGTCACACCGGCGGAAGCCGGTGTCCAGTGCCTTGACTGTTCAGCGGCTCCCAGGCCTGTATTCAGTCTGGATCAATAATTACCAAAACTTCGCCCTCGCTTGAAATGACACCATGAAAATCTCCAGTTACCTGAGTACTTCGCCCCGTCTGGCCGAAAGAATCTATCTCCACGAGTCGGCCCAGGTCATCGGGGACGTTCAGCTTGGCGACGATTCATCGGTATGGTGTAACGCCGTTCTGCGCGGCGATGTCAATCACATTGTCGTTGGATGCTGCACCAACATCCAGGATTTCGTGATGTGCCATGTTTCGCATAAAACGGAGCTCAAACCCCTTGGTTCGCCACTGATCGTCGGTGACTATGTGACCATCGGGCACGGAGTGATCCTGCATGGTTGCGCCATTGGCAATGATTGCCTGATCGGCATGGGGACCATTGTTATGGACGACGCCGTAATTGGTAGCCAGGTCATGATCGGCGCCGGCAGTCTGGTGCCACTGCAGAAGCACCTGGAAAGCGGCTTCCTGTACGTCGGGCGTCCAGTAAAACGGGTGCGTCGTTTAACGGCTTCGGAAGTGGCTTATCTACGCTACTCTGCAGAACACTACTTGCGCCTCAAAAACAATTATCTTGCCGGATAGTCTGCCAATGGCGGTGCTGGCACAGCAATCGCCTGGTTGAGCGTTTCGCTTGACGTGTTGCCATGTTGAAGGCATGGATAAAGGCTTTACCACCAAGACTCAAAGTACACAAAGAATCACCAAGAAAGCAAAAAATCAAGCTGGTATTCCTTGGTGTCCCTCAAGGGTGTTTCCTGCGGGGTAGCTTGGTGATCCGCTGTTTCATGTTGACTGATGGCTAGACTTCAATCCAGGCGCGTGAGCGTTCAACGGCTTTTTTCCAGCCCTTGTATTTTTTCTCGCGAGCCTCTGCTTCCATGGCTGGCGTGAAGGTGCGATCAACAGTGCATCGGGCGGCAATTTCCGCCTTGTCCTTCCAGAAACCGACGGCCAGCCCGGCCAGGAATGCAGCGCCCATGGCCGTTGTTTCGGCAAGTGCTGGACGCTCTACCGGAACACCGAGAATGTCGGACTGGAATTGCATGAGGAAGTTGTTGGCTACGACACCGCCGTCCACCTTGAGTGCCTTCAGCTTGATTCCGGAATC
>JAYSZS010000337.1:0-3528 GCA_043737935.1 Propionivibrio sp.
CTATCGGCTAACGCCTTTGACAAGGGGCTGGAAAACGATGTCGGCGTCGCCGCCGAGGACTTTATCGTCAAGCCGCTACGGGTCGATGAACTGCTCGACTGGATCGGCCGCAGGCTGCGGCTGGAATGGGTCAGCGTCGACGCACCGTCGATCTCCCCGCTACCCGTCCACCACCCGCCTCCCCTGATTCTTCCGGGATGGCAGCACCTTTCGGCGCTTGACGAACTGCTTACCCTCGGTTACGTGCGCGGCATACTCAACAAGCTCGGTGAAATCGAGCGCCTCGATCCGGCGCACGGGGAGTTCGTTCGCGTCCTGCGCGATCTGGCGCGCCAGTTCCAGTTCGACGCCATGAAGGAAGTAATCAGAAAGGGACGCGATGCCGCCTGACCTCCCCATCGAGCGTGCCATCTCCGACATCGTCCTGATCGTCGACGACATCCCGGAAAACCTCTCTTTCCTGCACGACGCCCTCGACGAATCGGGCTACACGGTACTCGTCGCCACCAACGGCGAATCGGCGCTGCAGCGTGCCCGCCAGAGCCTGCCCAACGTCATTCTGCTCGACGCGCTGATGCCCGGAATGGATGGGTTCGAAGTTGCCCGGCGACTGAAAGCCGACTTCACCACTCAGCACATCCCCATCGTCTTCATGACCGGGCTGACCGAGACCGAGCATGTCGTGGCGGCATTCGCGGTCGGCGGCGCCGACTACGTCACCAAGCCCATCCGCCCGGCTGAAGTGCTCGCCCGCATCGCCGCTCACATGCAGAACGCCCGCCAGATGAAACAGGCACGCACCGCCCTGGACGCCTTTGGCCAGGCCACGGTGGCCGTACGCGCCGCCGACGGCAAACTGGTGTGGCAGACGCCATTGTCGAGAAAGCTGCTCAAGGACTATTTCACCTGCGGCGAAGAAGAAACGCCGCCGCGCCTGCTGGCGTGGATCGCCGAAGCCGAAAGCGCACGCCGCAACGGCCGCGAGCCCCCTGCCCTGCTGCTTGCCGATGGCAGCCGGCGGCTGCTCGCCTCATTCCACGACCAGACCGGCGAGCAGGAATGGCTGGTCGTCCTGCGCGAAGAAAACGACGCCTCGGCCATCGAATCGCTGATCGCCGCCTTTCGCCTCACCCAGCGCGAAGCCGAAGTGCTCTACTGGGTAACCCTGGGCAAGACCAGCAAGGACATTGGCGACATCCTCGGCAGCAGCCCGCGGACGGTGAACAAACACCTCGAGCATGTGTTCGAGAAGCTCGGGGTGGAAACACGCACGGCGGCCGCCAATCTGGCGCTAGGCAGGATGCGTGGGGTGTAGGACTTGAACTTCCGGCCAATCCGCAGCGGCGACTACCTGGTGGCCTCCAGCATGCCAATGCGATTATCAGATTGAAAACTACCGGATCAGGAAACCACGGGCCGTCATCGATTATCATAGCGCGTCGGTAAGGCAGTCATCTGCAATACGCTCACCTGAAAAGGAGATCGCCATGGATGCAGCACGGGTTGAATGGTCGGCAAAGCTGGAGTTCGGTCTGCCGGTGATCGACAGCCAGCACAAACAGTTGTTCGACCTGGCCGCTACCTTTGCCGGCAATGGGACCAGATCCGGGTGATGAAAACGCTGGTCATGCTCTGCGACTATGTCAAAGTCCATTTTCGTGCCGAAGAGGAAATGCTGGCCGCGCTCGATTACCCGGATCTCGACGCACACAAGCGGCCGCATGCCGAATTCAGGGGCATGTTGCTCAAGTTGCTCGATAACGCCAGGCAAATGACGCTCGACGAAATTGCCAATGAAGTGCAGTACCTGATCTACGGCTGGTTCTCCAACCACATCCTGCAATTCGATGTCGCTTACGTTCCCTGGGTGCGCAGTCAATCCCTGCAGAACCAGAACTGAGAGGTTGTGAAAAAATCATTACTGACTGATTTCAACGCTCGTCACCCTGGCGCACGCCGGGGTCCAGCTCGTTATCAAATTGTTCTAATGGATATCAGAGGAAGGTACTGGATTCCGTCTTGCGCCGGAATGACGGCTTGGGAGGTGTTTATCCATTAATTCACAGCCTCTGACAGGTTCCTTCACGATTCACCTGTTCAAACTGTTAACCTGTTCAGACTGAGGACACGGGATACGCAATCTGACGTATTCCAGCATTCCCGCGAGTTACTTAATCTGCTGTTGCGCTGCAAGCATGCGTTGCAGCTCCTGCGCAAGTCCACCCTTTAAGGAGCCTCTCCATGAAATCCCGTCGTAATTTCATCAAGGCCACCGTGCTGTCTGCGGCCCTGGCCACTGCTGGTCTCGTTTCCTTCGCTGCCTACGCTGCCGACACCATCAAGGTCGGCATCCTGCACTCGCTCTCCGGCACCATGGCTATTTCCGAGACGGCACTCAAGGAAACGGCTCTGATGACCATCGCCGAAATCAACAAGTCCGGTGGTGTGCTGGGCAAGAAGCTGGAACCGGTCGTCGTCGATCCGGCATCCAACTGGCCGCTGTTCGCCGAAAAGGCCCGCCAGTTGCTGACCAAGGACAAGGTGGACGTTGTCTTCGGCTGCTGGACTTCGGTTTCCCGCAAGTCGGTGCTGCCGGTGTTCAAGGAACTGAACGGACTGCTCTTCTACCCGGTTCAGTACGAAGGTGAAGAACTGGAAAAGAACGTTTTCTATACCGGTGCGGCGCCCAACCAGCAAGCCATCCCGGCTGTCGAATACCTGATGAGCAAGGAGGGCGGCGAAGCCAAGCGCTTCGTGCTGCTCGGCACCGACTATGTCTATCCGCGCACCACCAACAAGATTTTGCGCGCCTTCCTGAAGTCCAGGGGCGTGGCCGAAGCCGACATCATGGAAGAGTACACCCCGTTCGGCCATTCCGATTACCAGACCATCATCGCCAAGATCAAGAAGTTCGCTGGCGAAGGCAAGAAGACCGCCGTCGTGTCGACCATCAATGGCGACTCGAATGTGCCTTTCTACAAGGAACTGGGCAACGCCGGCCTGAAAGCGACCGATGTACCGGTTGTCGCCTTCTCCGTCGGCGAAGAGGAATTGCGCGGCGTCGATACCAAACCGCTGGTCGGCCATCTGGCCGCCTGGAACTACTTCATGTCGCTGAAGAACCCGGAGAACGAGAAGTTCGTGAAAATGTACAAGGACTGGGCCAAGAAGAACAAGCTGCCCAATGCCGCCTCGGTGGTCACCAACGACCCGATGGAAGCCACCTTCGTCGGCATCCATATGTGGAAGCAGGCTGTCGAGAAGGCTAAGTCCACCGATGTCGACAAAGTCATCGCGGCGATGGCCGGCCAGACCTTCAACGCGCCCTCGGGCTTCGTCCTGAAGATGGACGAAACCAATCACCATTTGTGGAAGCCGGTGTTCATCGGCGAAATCAAGGCCGACGGTCAGTTCAACGTGGTGTGGAAGACCAAGGGACCGATCCGCGCGCAACCGTGGAGCCCCTTCGTCGCCGGCAACGAGAGCAAGAAGGACGGCCCGGAAGGCAAGTAATCCGGCAAGCGGGCA
>JAYSZS010000338.1:0-3522 GCA_043737935.1 Propionivibrio sp.
CACCGGCGTTCACCAACGCAGTGTTTGCCGCCACCGGCAAGCGTATCCGTGAATTGCCGCTGGGCAACCAGTTGAGCGTGTAACAAAATCTCTCCGGGGTGATCCCTCGGAGAAACGACACTCCACTATGGAGTTATTCGGCGCCCACTCGAATTCGAGTGGGCGTTTTTCTTTCCGGCGTGGCCTGTAGTCCGCGGCGAGACCGCGTAACGGGCGCACGAACAATGCTATGCTGAAAGATGCAGCGCCGTTGCGACATCCCAAGTAATATTTAGGCTGCGTCGTCACCCAATCATTTGGGTCGCTTAGGTCGTGCAGAGGCTGTTAGGCAAAAAAAATTTCAAGGAGAAGCACGTCATGGAACGCGATAAGCCAACCCAGTATATCGATCTTGAAAAACCACTTCGTTGATACGGGTGCGACCGATGGCCCCTATCCAGCCGATGTCACGGTATTCGACATCAATAGCGCAGTCACCGGTGGCAAGCAGTTCGCTGACTTCGCGCCGGGCTTCACCGATGGCGTGCGCTGCGACACCGACGGCAACGTTTGGTGCAGTTGGGGCTGGGGGCGGATCCGACACCAACGGTGTGCGTGTTCGCCCGATGGAACGTTGTTGGCCTTCCTGCACACACCAGAAGTGATCGCTAATCTGGTTTTTGGCAGTACGAAACGCAATCGATTGTTCATGACCGGCAGCACGTCGATCTACGCGATTTATGTCAATGCCGTAGGCGCCGCGCTTTCATGAGCAAAGTAACTTAAATTGAGCCCGCAGGCCTAAAGGTTTGCGGGCTTTTTATTTCGCGTCGGCTGGTGCCGCTCGTCTCGATAAACTATTGCGGGAGCATGTGTACAATTTCTGGTGCGCGTAAACACTATATGGTATTTGTTTCGCGGTTGACTGGAACGACCCGTTGCGGTCGGTCAAGGTAAGCCCTTTGAATGTCGGGAATGCAGCGTTTGCTGACATTCTCGGTAGCATTGTAAATTTGTCCGAAGCGGACCTTCGTGTCCAACAAGGTGCTAAATTGCTGCCGTTCGACGTGACGCAACTTTAAATATGGTGGCAGAAGTGCTACCATTTTATAATGAGGATCGTTGTTGATACCAATGTGTTGCTTGGTGCCTGTCTTGGCACGGGAACGGCAAATGCCGTAGTTGCTGCCTGCCTGAAGGGGCGATGTGTGCCCCTGATGGGGAATGCCCTGTTTAACGAATACGAGGATGTTTTCGGCCGCGACGACTTGTTAAAAAACTGCAAGCTGAGCCGAGGTGAGCGAGACGAATTGCTCGACGTATTATTTGCCTGTTGCGAATGGACGCGTATTTATTACTTGTGGCGACCCAATCTGCCGGATGAGGCAGACAACCATCTGGTCGAGCTTGCAGTGGCCGGTGGAGTGGATTTCATCGTGACGCGAAATCTACGTCATCTGCGGAACATGCAGTTGCGCTTTCCTCAGATGCGTATCGCGTCTCCCGGAACCTTCTTGAAAGAGATATGACATGACAGCACTGACTGTTCGCTTACCCGACGAAAAGCACCGGCGACTCAAGGCGCTGGCCAAAAGTCGCGGCACACCGCTTAATCGTCTGATAGACGAGATGACGACGCTGATGTTGGCCGAGTTCGATTCGGAAACACGCTTTCGACTGCGTGCAAAGCACGGATCTGGGAAGGCCGAGCGCGGGCTGGCTTTGCTGGAAAAGGCAGGCGGCTGATACCGGTCTGAGGGGTGTCCGTTTGGTTGCCATCGAAGCCCAGTTGCCAATCCGAGAGTTAACTATTGGGCGTTTAGACCCGTTCCAGGGGCGGCTTTGCATCAACTTTGAAAATCGAACTGTGCACCTGCAACGCTACACAGTTAGTCGAGGCGTCAAAGTTTAGATGTACAGTTCGAGGCGCACTCAAAAACTCGCGAATTTCTGCTGTCGACCCCTTGCGGTCACTGACTCCACGCGAAAGCGGACAGCTCCCTGAACGAGTGTAATTCGTCCCAGCAAGGGGTACGCCGGCGGCCACGGGGATGACATCGAAATGCCGATGTGAGTTTCACTGTATCATCCGCTTTCCCAAAGCAATAACGCTCCGGGCGATTCGCGAAACCGAGAGAAAAACAAAAATGGCCAACTTCCGACACATCCCATGCGGGGCTTGCGTCAACGAAAGCGAACGCAAAGCCATCGAATGCTTGAAGGCACGCCTGCAAAATACGGCATCCGGACCTTGGTTGCTGCTCTCCAACCTCTACCACAGCGTCAGTGCCTATCGCCGCTCCGATGAAATCGACGGCGTACTGATTGGTCCTCCTGGGGTGGTGGTGATTGAGGTCAAACATTGGGATCAGGGATATCTGAAAGAGAAAGTTGTGGTTGAAGCGGAGGCAGACCGCCTGAATGCCAAGGCCAAACGCATCCGGAGCAAGATACCGCCTGGGATTGCCCCGGGCTTTGTGGAAGGCCGATTCCTGCTCACGCGAGGCCAACTTCGAATGGCAATACACGCTCCCGTGCGCGACATCCGCTTCTTCGGCCTGCCGGAATGTGGAGAACTGGCCAGCATTGACGCGCCTGCCATACTTTCAGCTAACGAAATTGAACGCATCGCCAAGGCACTGGAGCCTCGCGTGAGCGTGGCTCTGAGCGGCGATCTGCGCCGCTTTGGCTCGCTTATCAACCTGGAGCATCTTTCTCCCAAGGCAGATGCCTTTCACCGTACCTACCGGGGGGAACACGCCACGCGACGCGAAAAGGTCATCTTGCATCTCTACGATCTTTCCGCCAGTGATGAGAAAAACGCTTTGGCGAAAGCTCAACGTGAATTCGAGGTGATTCAACGCTGGCAAAAATCGCCAAACATGCCAGGGTTGTTGGATTCTTTTCAGGAGGCCGAAGGCTATCCAGGGGAGATGTACTTCTTTTCCCTTCTTGACCCTGTCGCACCCACGTTGGAGCAAAGGCTAAAAGACCCCAGTTGGTCACGGGACGAGCGGCTGCGCTATGCAATTGAATCCGCCAAAGCGCTGTCAGGACTCCATCAACCGGAGCAACCAAATGAGGCTCTCTGCCTTCGGCGGATTTCGCCCAAAAGCCTGCGGGTGCAGCGAAACGGTCTTCCACTCTTCACCGATTTCAGCTTGACGCGTATTGCCAACAGCCAGACTATCTCCTCCCAGATGCAAGTCGACCTGGGTGACTTGGCCCCTTATGCCGCACCCGAAATTCACCTTGCTGGGTTTGCGGCAGCCGATGCCCGGTCTGATGTCTATGCTCTGTGCGCCAGCCTTCGCCCTATTTTTCCTGATGAAGACGACGTACAGGATGTGCTGGAACAAGGTCTTGCTCAAAAGCCGGACAGGCGGCCTCTCGCCCATGAACTTGCCGAAATGCTGGAAGCGCGGCTGGCCGAGCCGGAAATCGCCAAAGAAAACCCCAAACCGCCGCTGCCCGCTCCTGATTACTGGGATGACAACACCGTTGTTCCATTCAAAGGGAGCTACTACCGGATTCTGGAGCGAT
>JAYSZS010000339.1:0-17443 GCA_043737935.1 Propionivibrio sp.
CGCCGGTACCCGGAACTCGTTCAGTACTGATTGGGTTCCTTGCCTTCCTGTATGCACCAGTAAATGATTACGATCCATCCGATCAACGGGATCAGGCCGATCAACTGCCACCAGCCGGAGCGGTTGATGTCATGCAGCCGGCGCGCCGTAACGGCGATGCAGGGCAGGAAAGTCGCCAGCGAAAACAAGGATGAGACCAGCGGACTGATCATGCCGGTTATGACATTGACCAGAAATACAAAAAGTACCCACCACCAGAATTCAGGTCGTTGTGCACGTCCGTTGAAGTCTGCGTACTTCGAAAAACAGGTGCTGATCGATTCGGTAAATGTCATTTTTGATTCTCCCTGAAAGCATTTAATAAAACGCAATTACTGTGCATCCTTGCTGACCAAGCCGCATTGATCTCTCGAACGGCAACGTCACACAGCGTTACGCGACGTTACCCGATCAATGACATCCTGATTGAAACTCTTCGCGTTAATGCTTGCAAGGTCGAAACAAAAAGTTCAGTTCAGCGAACCGACCGAGTTTCAAACCCATTTTAACATTCGGAGATAACCATGCTTAAGAACATCATTGCACTTGCCATCGCTGCTGCTTTCGGTACCGCCGCTTTCGCTCAGGCTCCTGCAGCTACTCCCGCCAAACCGGTTGAAGCCGTCAAGCCGGCGGTGACAACTACCACCACCACCACCGTCGCTCCTGTTGCTGGCACGACAGCCAAGCCGGAAATGAAGGTAGACGAAAAGAAGGTTGAAGCCAAACCGGCTACCCAAGCGGAAGAAAAGAAAGACGCCGTAGCAGTCGAGAAGAAGGCGCATGCCAAAGACAAGGTGAGCAAGAAGACTGACGCAACTCACACCACCACCACCACCACCACCACGCCTGCCGCCGCTACTCCGGCTACAGGCACCATGGCCAAGCCGGAAGCCAAGGTCGAAACCGCTATTGTGCCAGTCGCTGCACCGGCAGTGAAGAAGTAATCGGCGAGGAGTTGTAAAATCGTCGCCTGGTCCAGACTTCACTGGGTCAGGAAAAGAAAAGGGGAGGCCACAATCGGGCCTCCCCTTTTTACGTTCCGGATTATGCGGATTGCTTACTTTGCCTTGCTGACCAGGTATTCGACGGCGGCTTTAAGCTCGGCATCAGTCAGATCGGAAGCGCCGCCGCGCGCCGGCATTGCCCCCTTGCCGTTGGTCGCGTTCTTGAGCATCGTCGCGTTGCCGGCGGCAATGCGCGGCGCCCAGGCGGCCTTGTCACCGGTCTTCGGCGCACCGGCTACGCCGCCAGCATGACAAACCATACACACCGCGGTGTAGACGGTCGCGCCATCACGCGGTTTGCCGTCGGACTTGACGACAATTTTCTGCATTTCCACCCGGGCTACCGGCAATATACGCAACTCGGCGTCGTCATTGCCGCCGGCAGCGGAGCCTCCCTTGCCAATCATTGAAAGTGGCCAGATGAGAACGACCAGAACGATTGCCACGACAATCGTGATGGTCAAGATCTTCTGCGAAGAGTTTTGTTTATTTTCCATGTCGATCCTCCGTTATCCAGGGGTAAAGGTTGGTAAAGCACGATCCTGCAATGCAATGATTCTGAGTTGATTCAATCGCTGGTCTGTGGGGCCAGCCGGCGATAGCGGGATCCTTGGAATATCAGCGGCGACCCCGCATCACCCTGGGCAAAGCGCTCGACGTGCCCGACGAAGATGAGGTGATCGCCGCCGGGATAGTTCGCCTCGTTGGTGCATTCGAACCAGGCGCAACAACCTTCGATCAGCGGTGCTCCGCCAAGCCCGCTTCGCTGGGGCAGATCCGCAAAGTGCTCGTCGCTGCGCGAAGCAAAGCGGTCGGAGAGGTTTTGCTGGTTGGCCGAAAGGACGTTTACCGAATAGTGGCTTGCGCTACGGAATGACTCAAGCATGGGCGAGCTCAGCGACAGGCTCCAGAGAATGAGTGGAGGGTCGAGCGAGACCGAATTGAACGAGCTGATCGTCAGCCCGATCGGCTCACCGTCAGTGTCCAGTGCCGTGACGACGGTCACACCGGTAGCAAAACTACCCAGCGTGTTGCGGAAATCGCGGCAACAAAAGCCTCTGGCCGCCAGTAATCGACCGGTATCGCAAGTTTCACAGGGCAGATCGGCAACATTCGTCGTAATCTCGGGGCAGTTCGCAGAGGTGGTGGTGGTCACGGTCATCGGTGGGTCTGGGCGGAGTGTTGCGGCATGCTAAGATCAGCGCATTTCAGGGAGGTTCGGGAGTTTGACCAGGCCGACGGTAGCCCGAGGCAGTAAACGGTTCAACCCTTGAATTATCGCCGCGCAGCGTGTGCCTGTCGAGAAACTTGCACAATCTCCCTACTTTTTCCGATGTGTGCATGAATGAATCGCTGAAAATTTTTTCTGCCCGTCTGATCAAATGGCAAGGACAACACGGGCGCCATGAACTGCCCTGGCAAAATACGCGCGATGCTTATCGCATCTGGCTTGCCGAAGTCATGTTGCAGCAAACCCAGGTGAGCACGGTGATTCCGTACTACACCCGTTTTCTCGAACGCTTCCCGACGATTGAGGTACTGGCGCAGGCCCCGCTGGCATCGGTGCTCGAACGCTGGGCCGGTCTGGGTTACTACGCGAGGGCACGCAATCTGCACCGTTGTGCACAAGTCATCGTCACCGATCACGATGGCCAATTCCCGAAAGAAGTGCAACTCGTCGCCGGATTACCGGGAATCGGTCGTTCAACGGCGGCGGCGATCAGTGTCTTTGCCTTCGGGACTCGCGCGGCGATCCTCGACGGCAATGTCAAACGTGTGCTGGCGCGCTGTTTCGGCATCGAGGGTTTTCCCGGATTGGCGAACACCGAAAAAACGCTGTGGTCACTCGCCGACACCTTGCTGCCGGTCAGGAATATTGAGGCTTACACACAAGGGCTGATGGATCTGGGTTCGACGCTATGCACGCGCCGCAAACCGTTCTGCTCGTCCTGCCCGATGCACTCGCTGTGCATCGCCCGCCGCGAAGGCCGGCAGGCCGAACTGCCGGTCGCCAAACCAGGAAAGATCCTGCCAGAACGCGAAACAAGCCTGCTGTTGCTTACCGATGGAGTACGCGTGCTGCTTGAACGCCGGCCACCGGTCGGTATCTGGGGCGGCCTGTTAAGCCTGCCCGAGGGGGGTATAGCCGAGGCCAGGGAGTTTGCCCGGCGCCACGGCTTTCGTTTGGTCGACATGCAGGCATTGCCGAGCCTCAGGCACACTTTCAGCCATTTTCGCCTGAACATTCAGCCGCTGCTGTGCACCGTGCAAGCGAGCGCTAGCCTGGTAGCAAAAGCTGGGTGGCAATGGCTTGAATACGATCAAATCGAGACAGCCGCTCTACCGACGCCGATCAGGCGCCTGCTCAGCGACTGTGAAGAAATCAAAAATCCACCGCAAAGACGCAAAGGGGCAAAGAAAGCGCAAAGTTAACCCATGGCTTGTAAAGCATTCTTTGCGTCACCTTGGCCACTTTGCGCCTCTGCGGTGGGGGTAAAAGCATTAATTCACAGCCTCTCAGAGGATGCTGCACACAAGCGACAACCACTCAATAAGTGGCAGCTCGGGTTTTGATTTTTGCTGACGAGCAAGTCAGGCACAAGCGATCAACTGCGGTCACGTCGAGACCGTAATTTAGCCGCAGTTATTGGCTGTTGCGTCAATGTTTCTGCGGCCCGCAATTATCATAATGATCAAAGCGATGCCTACCCGGCGCGGAGCACAAGGAAGAAAAGGCCATCGATAGCCTGTTCAGCGGCGGCGAGACCACTGCCCTGGTCGACACCATCGCCGGACTGGACGACTTCGAGCTGATTAACTTCATCGTCATTCAAGACCAGCATGACGCAGTTTACAACCCCCGCGCTGTTCAACTTTCCGCCGTAGGCCAAAATGAGCCGCGTGTTGCCTAAAAGCAAAATCACCCAGCACGACCGGGTCAGCGCTGCCTTGCGCGAGCGTTTTGTCAGGAAGGTGGAGCAGATCACTTGGCAATGCAAACTGGCCCTTAAAACCATCAACTTGCCGGCGTGCTCGGGCGTGGCAGAAATTGAGATCATCGACATCGCGCTGAAACTGCGCTGGATAATGACGTGTTGCGCGCCATCGACCGCGCCAACCCGCTGCCTATCGTCTTCCACTTGCACCATGCGCAACGCACCCGCATGGTGGACACCCATAAACGCCCCAGCGCGGCGGAATCCGTCAAGTGGGTCATCGACGACGACTTAGACGGCGCATGGCAGCCGGTCGCATCCAAACGCCGGGCACTGCCCATCGCTCTCGACCTGCATAGCCTCTACAAGTAACTGCTGCGCAGCCTGCTACCGCAAGCGGAAAAGCCGGGTGAAAGCATCGCCGAACACGTGGTACGGCCGACGCGGTTGCGCCGCCGGCAGAATGAGCACGGCAAGATGGAAGCCCCCTGCACAAAGAAAAGTAGTTCAACCGCAAGATGGCGCTCAACGGCAAATTGCGTGATATCTGAACTGAAATCGACCAACTGAGCGTTTAACCGGGAGTTCCTGGCCACTCCCCATGCTTGCCATAAGTCGATGATGCGCTGATAATTTTTCTTACTTTTCGTCTTACCTCTGGAGATTCCCATGACTACCGCGATCATCACATTTTCCAGCAAGGGACAAGTTGTGATTCCGAAAGAAATTCGGGACAAACTGCACTGGGGTGCGGGAACGCAAATCAACCTGATTTCCAGCGCTTCCGGCGTCACGCTCAAAGCCGTGCCGATGAAAACCGGCCGCAAACTGGCAGACCTGATCGGTCTGTTGAAACATGAGGGAGCCCCCCTGTCCATCGAAGAACTCTGTCAACCGGTTGATTACAGCGAGGACGGGGAAGTCTCCGGGAGCCTCAGTCGATGATTGCTCTGGATACCAACATGCTGGTGCGGGCCCTGGTCGACGACCACCCCGAACAGGTGGCTGTGGTGCGGCAATTGATTGCCGGCGACACCGTGTTTATTTCACGCACCGTGCTGCTAGAAACCGAATGGTTACTGCGCGCGCGCTACAAGATAACGCCGACCGAGCTGCTCAATTTCTTTCAGGCCTTGCTGGAAACCGTCGATACCGTGATCGAGGCTGCGCTCGACTGGTATGCCCATGGTGCGGATTTCGCCGACGCCATACACCTCGCTGCCTGCGGCACCGCCGTCATGCACACCTTTGATCGCAATTTCTGCGCGGCGGTGCGCGTAGCGGGCATTGCCCCCGAAGTGCGGCTATGCGCGGTTTAAATCAAGAAAAACAGGGAAGCCCCAAGGTCAAGCTGAAAATGCATTCACCGACCTGACCGAAGTCAATATCGCCAGGCTGGCCGTACTGTTCCCCAATCGGGTGACCGAAGCGCGGGATGCCAAGGGCGAGTTGAAGCAGGCCATCGACTTTGACCCCTTCCAAAGACGCACGACTCGATGTCGTCGTAAAACCCGATTGGGCGTCTCTGGCTCCGAAAGTAAAACGGCTCGCAATTTCGCGAGCCGTTTTGTTTGAATGCGGGATCGATCATACCGCCGCTTCGCCGGTCTCACCCGTCCGGATGCGCACGACCTGCTCGACTGAGTAGACGAAAATCTTGCCGTCGCCGATCTTTCCGGTACGCGCAGACTTGACGATGGCTTCGATGGCGCCATCGACCTCACCGTCGGCAACGACAATCTCGATCTTGACCTTGGGCAGGAAATCGACGACATATTCTGCGCCGCGATACAGCTCGGTGTGTCCCTTCTGACGGCCAAAACCTTTCACTTCAGTCACCGTCAGGCCGGAGACGCCGATATCGGACAGTGCCTCGCGCACTTCATCGAGTTTGAACGGTTTGATGATCGCTTCAATTTTTTTCATTTTGTTTTACTCCGGTAAATTCATGCCAAATGGTACCAGAAATCGGGACTCAGTATGGATCGCGGTAGCGGTTGGTGATGGGAAAACGCCAGTCCTTGCCGAAGCCGCGCTGGGTAACGCGGATGCCCACCGGTGACTGACGCCGCTTGTATTCGCTGATCTTGAGCAGATGCACAACGCGGCGCACATCCGCCTCGGCATGACCTCTGGCGATGATTTGACGCGGACTGAGGTCGTTCACCATATAGTCTTCAATGATCGCATCGAGTTCATCGTAGGCTGGCAGATTGTCCTGATCGGTTTGCCCTGGTTTCAATTCGGCGGACGGCGGACGGGTGATGATGCGCTCGGGTATCGCCCGGGAAACCGTATTCCGCCAGCGTGCAAGTCGATAAACCAGCGTCTTGGCGATGTCCTTGATGACCGCGAAACCGCCGGCCATATCGCCATAGAGCGTGCAATAGCCAACGGCCATTTCGGACTTGTTGCCGGTCGTCAGTACCAGCGAACCGCTCTTGTTGGAGAGAGCCATCAGCAGCATGCCGCGGATGCGCGCCTGGATATTTTCTTCCGTCGTGTCAGCCGGCAGGCCGGCAAATTCCTTCTCCAGCATCCCGGCAAAAACCTGCATCGCCGGCGCGATGGCGATCTCGTCATAGCGCACGCCAAGCAGGCGAATCATTTCACGCGAATCGACCAGGCTGATTTCGGCCGTGTAGGGCGAAGGCATCATCACCGCGCGTACCTTGTCGGCGCCCAGCGCATCGACGGCGATGCATAGTGTCAGCGCCGAGTCGATACCGCCCGAAAGGCCAATGATCGCGCCGGGAAAACCGTTTTTTCCGAGATAATCGCGAACACCGAGTACCAGCGCCCGATAGACTTCGGCTTCGACCGCCTGCTCGGCAACGATGATGCCCTGTTGCGGCTGGCCATGGGAAAACTCGACCAGGGCCAGCGCTTCCTCGAACTTGGGCAACTGGCAACACAGTGCACCGTGCGAATCCATGGCGAAAGACCCGCCATCAAAAACGAGTTCGTCCTGACCACCGACCAGATTGGCGTAAACCACCGGCAAACCGGTGGCAGTAATGCGCTCACGCAGGACTTCGGTGCGCCGTTCCTGTTTGCCGATGTGATACGGCGACGCGTTGAGTACGAGCAACACTTCGGCACCGGCTTCACGAGCCCGCTCCGCTGCCCCTGCTTCCCAGACATCGGCGCAGATGTTGATGCCGCAGCGCACGCCCTTGATGGTCACCACGCACGGCGTATCGCCGGAATCGAAATAGCGCTCCTCGTCGAAAACCTCATAATTGGGCAGACGTTGCTTGCAATAAGTGGCGACCCGAGCCCCATTGCTGAGCAAGGTAGCCGCGTTGAAGCAGTTGCCCTTACGTACCAGCGGGTGTCCGACCAGCACGTCGATACCCTGCAATGCGCTGGCCAGCCCGTCGAGCTCACGCTCACAGGCTACATAAAAGTCTTCGCGCAGCAGCAGGTCTTCCGGCGGGTAACCACAGAGCACCAGTTCGGGCGTCAGCAGCAGGTCGGCACCTAGCGCTTTGGCGCGCTGGGCAAAATCGAGGATGCGCGCCGCGTTCCCGGCGAGGTCGCCGACAGTGGCGTTGATTTGAGCGATGGCGATCTTGAGTGGCATAGGCGTAACTATAATCGATTGTTGCAAAAAACGACGGTAACACGCTGATCGAAATAGGATACAAGCAATGAAACTGCCTTCATTTATGCAATGATGTTAGTTTGAAATCCACATGGTTGCGTGGCTCGATTAGGATTTGTAGACAAAACAAGCGACCGCGGTTACAAGTCTACGAAGCTTTGAAAGCAGAGAAAAGGTTGCAATTGATCACATTCAGTAACTATTTTTCAGTTACAATCCACGAACTTATAAGCTACCCTATATGTCGAAGCATCAGAAATCTCTTGAAAAGCTTTGCTCACCCCCTCCATCCGCGGATATTAAATGGACTGAGTTGAAGAGCGTATTGGAACATCTGGGTTACAAGATGCTCAACAACAGTGGATCACGTAGAAAATTTTTTCAAAAAGAGAAGAACGCATTGATAATTTGCCATCAGCCCCATCCATCGCCAGACGTTGATAAAGGCTGCATCGCTGATGTAATTGATCATTTTAAAAACTTACGGATATATCTGAGGGAAACGTGGAAATTCTTAAGTACAAGGACTACAAAGGGACGGCAGAGATCGACATGGATCGCTTGGTTTGCCGGGGAAAAGTCTTATTTATTGACGATCTAGTGACTTATGAGGCCAGCTCACCGTCGGAATTGCAAAAAGAGTTTGAGGCCGCGATTGATGACTATATTGAAACCTGTGGTCTCCTGAGCAGGGAACCGAAAAAAACCTTAAAAGGGCAATTTAACGTTCGCATCCCGCCAGCCTTGCATAAAGCCACGGTACTACGCGCCATTGCTGATGATGAATCTCTAAACGATGTTGTGGTGCGAGCGCTTGACGCTTTCATTCACGTAAAGGCTGATGTTAATCACAATGTCCGAGTAACTGTAGTGATGCCTGAAAACGCAGTCACAACGCGTATGGCAACAGCTTCGGTTAGTGAAGGCTCATGGGAGACGATGCGTGCCATCCACTAGTCATCCTACTGTACCCACTACACCGGCAATGCCAGTTCCTGTCGAGTCGCCGTTATCCATTCATGACCTGACTGTTGCGCTGATCAAGCACTACGGTCTTCACGAAGGACATTTTGACCTCCTGGTTGAATTTCAGATTGCAGTGGGAGCCATTGGGCCTGACCCCGCCACCCCCTCGCCAGGAGCCATGATTGCAATCTCGAAAATAGGCCTTGCCAAACCCGTAGTATCTGGCCCATTGAGTATTGATGCCCGCATGGTTAATCCGAAAAAAAAGCAAATTAGAAAAAAACTAGATTAAGTTCACTCTTTGTTGATTTAGAAAAACCCGCTTCGGCGGGTTTTTAATGTTCGATCACCTAGCCAAGCATCGAGGAGAAGATATCTATAAACGATAGTGCGCCGTTACTTGCTCCAGGCGCCCAGAAACTCGTGCCAGTGGGGCTTGTCGAGTTTCTGCAGTGCCCCGCGGACGAAGCCGGTCTCGTCATCGTATTCGCTGCGTGTCACCTCGCCACGCATCAGCCGGAAGCGTAGCGAAACGAGGTAGGTGTTCAGCACATCGGTTTCGCAGTAGTCGCGAATACCGGCCATCTCGCCGGCCTGCCAGGCCTCCCACACCTTGCTGCCGTCCATCCCGAGCTTGCCGGGGAAGCCGATCAGCTTGGCCAGCGCATCAAGTGGCACGTTGGCACGCGGCTGGTACATGGCCAGAAGGTCCATGAGATCGAGATGGCGCGTGTGGTAGCGGCTGATGTAGTTATTCCACTTGAAGTCACGACTGTCGCCGTAATCGCCATCGCCCAGATCCCAGTAGCGCGGAGCCACCACGCCGTGGATCAGCCCGCGATAGTGCAACACGGGCAGGTCGAACCCGCCACCGTTCCAGGAGACGATCTGCGGGGTGTATTTTTCTATGCCGTCGAAGAAGCGCTGGATGATCTCCGCCTCGTTCTGTTCGGGCTCGGCCAGCGACCACACGCGCAGATCCTTACCGGCGCGCAGCGCGCAGGAGATGACGACAATCCGCTGCAAATGGAGCGGCAGGAAATCAGTCCCGTTTTGCGCACGGCGCTGCTGGAAGGCCATTTCGGCCACCTCGGCATCGGGTAGCGCCGCATCGAGCGCATGCAGTCGGCGCAAGCCCGGTACGTCAGGGATGGTTTCAATGTCAAAGACGAGGACGGGTTTCATTCAAGTCTCGATCATCGGATTTCAAAATTCACCGTGAATAGGTAAATAGGCGAAGGAGAAAAGAAAATGTTAAGACAGGAAAAAACAGGAATAAGCATGTTTTACTTTCCTTTGCGATCCCTTTGTAACTCTGCGCCTTTGCGGTGGGTGTGCGATATTCAATCACTGCCAACCGAAAAAAATTCAGGCCGGGAAAACGCCTGTCGACAGGTAACGATCACCCCGGTCGCAAACAATGGTCACGATGGTGGCATTCTCGACTTCGCGCGCCAGGCGCAGCGCAACCACCAACCCGCCGCCGGAAGAAATCCCGGCAAAAATACCTTCTTCGCAGGCCAGCCGCCGGGTCATTTCCTCGGCTTCGCCTTGCGTTACCGATTCGACCCGATCGACACGCGAGCGCTCGAAAATCTTTGGCAGATAGGCTTCCGGCCACTTGCGGATTCCTGGAATCTGCGAGCCGGGCTCCGGCTGACAGCCCACGATGCATACCGCGGGATTCTGTTCCTTCAGGTAGCGTGAAACGCCCATGATCGTCCCGGTGGTTCCCATGCTGCTGACAAAGTGCGTCACCCGCCCTGCCGTATCGCGCCAGATTTCGGGCCCGGTACCTTCGTAATGCGCCAGCGGATTATCGGCGTTGGCAAACTGGTCAAGAATGATTCCCCGCCCTTCGTTACGCATTTTCTCGGCGACATCGCGCGCCGATTCCATTCCCCCGTCTTTCGGCGTGAGTACCAGTTCCGCACCGAAGGCACGCATGGTTTGCCGGCGTTCGATGCTCTGGTTTTCCGGCATCACCAGCAGCATGCGATAGCCGCCCATCGCTGCCGCCATCGCCAGCGCAATGCCGGTATTGCCGGACGTCGCTTCAATCAACGTATCGCCGGGCTTGATGTCACCACGCCGCTCGGCATGACGGATCATCGACAGCGCCGGCCTGTCCTTGACCGAACCGGCCGGATTGTTGCCTTCGAGCTTGGCCAGAATGACGTTTCCACGCGCTTCCAGATCGGCTCCGGGCAAACGCTTGAGGCGTACCAGCGGCGTACCACCGACAAAATCTTCAAGCGTCTTATACACTGGCGTTCAACCATTTGACATATTGCGCCACACCTTGCTCAACGCTGGCAAACGGGGCCTCGTAACCGGCCTTGCGCAACTTCGCCAGATCGGCCTGGGTGAAACTCTGGTACTTGCCCTTCAGCGCATCGGGAAAGGGGATGTACTCGATAAAACCTTGCTTGAGCAATGCTTCCAGCGACTGCTTCGGCTCACCGGTCAGTGCGCGGCAACTGTTTACATTGGCCACAGCGAGATCGTTGAAGCTTTGCGCACGCCCGGTGCCAAGGTTGAATATCCCGGACTTTTCTGGGTGATCGAGGAAGTAAAGGTTGACTTGGGTCACATCACCCACATAAACGAAATCGCGCTTCTGCTCGCCGTTGGCGTAACCATCGCAGCCTTCGAACAGCTTGACCTTTTGTTCGGAACGAAACTGATTGTAGTGATGAAAGGCGACCGAGGCCATGCGCCCCTTGTGCGACTCGCGCGGACCGTAAACATTGAAATAGCGGAAGCCGACGATCTGCGACGACGCTTCCGGCAAACGCTGGCGCACGATCTGATCGAAGAGGAACTTGGAGTAGCCATAGACGTTGAGCGGCGCCTCGAACGGCCGCTCCTCCCTGAATTCGCTGCTGCCACCATAGGTTGCCGCGCTCGAGGCGTAGAGGAACTGCACGTCCTGATCGATGCACCAGTCAAGCATTCCGAGCGAGTAGCGAAAGTTGTTTTCCATCATGTAACGGCCATCGGCCTCCATCGTGTCGGAACACGCGCCTTGATGAAATAGGGCATCGACATCACCGTCAAAATGTCCGGCCAGCAGACGCTCAATGAACTCCTGCTTGTCGAGGTAATCGACAATCTCGCAATCGACCAGGTTTTTGAATTTCTCGGCCCGGGTCAGATTATCGACCGCAATGATCTGATTTACCCCGCGTTCGTTGAGCGCCTTGACGAGATTTGAACCGATAAATCCGGCGGCGCCGGTGACAATGGTGTACATAGGCATTCCTCAGTTCAGTGCCGCATCCAGCTCGTCGCGGCTGACAACCGACGTACCGAGCTTGCCAACCACAATGCCGGCCGCCACATTCGCCACATGAATTGCTACCGTCCAATCGGCGCCATGCGCCAGCATGACCGCCAGCGTGGCAATGACCGTGTCGCCTGCGCCGGATACATCAAAAACTTCACGCGCCACGGCCTTCTCATGCAGCGTACCCCCCGCATGAAAAAGCGTCATTCCCTCATCGCTGCGCGTAACCAGCAGTGCCTCCAGATCAAGCTCATTGCGCAAGGCATTGGCCTTGCGCTCCAGTTGGGCTTCGTCCTTCCAGCGCCCGACCACCTCACGCAACTCACCACGGTTTGGCGTTATGATTGTTGCTCCGGCATACTTTGCGTATTCGTCTCCTTTTGGATCCACCAGAACGATCTTGCCAGCAGCACGCGCCAACCCGATCATCTCGCCGATGTGCGTCAAGCCGCCCTTGCCGTAATCGGAAAAGATAACTGCATCGCACTCCGGCAGGCGTTGCTCGAAATCGAAAAGCTTGGCGAGAAGCACTTCGTGCGAGGGCATCGTCTCGAAATCGATTCTCAACAACTGCTGTTGCCGGCCAATCACGCGCAGCTTGACCGTGGTCGTAACCGCTTCATCGATGTGCAAACGGGCATCAATGCCACCTTCCTTCATCAGGCGCCTGAGGCTCTCGCCCGGTTCATCATTGCCGACCAGGGCCAGCAGCGAAACGTGTGCGCCAAGCGCCGCCGCATTGCGCGCCACGTTGGCGGCACCGCCCGGACGCACCTCGCTGCGCTCGACCTTGACGATCGGCACCGGGGCTTCGGGCGAAATGCGTGACACCTCGCCAAACCAATAACGGTCGAGCATCACATCGCCAACAATGAGCAACCGGACAGCCGAAAGATCTCCCAGATGCATGCAAATTACCTCGTGAACTCCACCATGTGAATAAAAACTTTAACCAGCAAGACACATAGAACACAAAGTTGAACCAAAAAGAATGACTGGTTTCCCAGGTGAATCTTGGTGATCTTGGTGTCTGCGTGGTTATGGCTGTGAATTAAAAAAGCTTAAGGCGTCAAATCGAATTCTTCGGTACGCTTCGGCGAGTAGGTTTCCCAACCGCCGCACGCTGGGCAGCGCCAATAAAACTGGCGCGCCTTGAATCCGCAATTATCGCACCGATAACGCGCCAGCCGGCGGGTGTAGCCGTGCACAATGCTTTTGGCAAGATCGAGGTCAGCACGTGTTTCGGGCGGTGCAACCAGCAAGCGGGCATCGAGCAACTTGTCAAAACCAAGCAGCGTCGGATTGCGCTTCAACTCATCACGCACCAGAGCATACGCCGCCTCGGCGCCTTCGCTTTCGAGTACCAGTTGAAAGACCACATCGAGCAGGTCGAGCGAAGGATAATGTTCAAGATAGCCACGCAGGAATTGCAAGCCCTCATCGCGGCGCACCAGCTTGCGAAAAGCGTCGAGCAGGCGCTGCGCGACGAGGGCCAGATAGGTCGGGTCCTGCTGTTCAATACGTTGCCAGCAGGCGATAGCCTCTTTGCTTCTGTCCTGCTGCGCCTCAATATCGCCTTGCAGGATACTGGCACGAACACATTTGCGATTTCTCTCCAGAGCGGTCTTCAGGTAGCCTGACGCCAGGTCGGGACGCGAGCGAATCATCTCGGCAGCGGCCAGTTCGCAGTAGTACTCGGCGATTTCCTTCTGCGAGGCAATATCGGGCAATTCGGCGGCAATGGCTATGGCCTTCTCCCAGTCTTTTTCGAGCTGGTAAATTTCAAGGAGATTCCGCTTGGCCTCCTTGACCATAGCCGAATCCTGAAGCTTGTCGAAGACTTCCTCGGCACGGTCGAGCAGACCGGCTTTCAGATAATCCTGCCCGAGTTCGGCCAGCGCCTGCAGCTTCAGTTCCTGCGGCAGGTCTTCACGGTCTACGAGATTCTGATGCATGCGAATGGCGCGTTCGGTCTCGCCACGACGACGGAACAGACTGCCCAGTGCAAAATGCAGTTCGATGGTATGCGGGTCGACCTTGACGGCATCGACAAAGGACTCGATGGCGCGATCCGGCTGTTCGTTGAGCAGGAAATTGAGTCCCTGGAAATACGAACGCGGCAACGCACGAGACTCCTTGACCAGATGCTGGATATCGATGCGTGCAGCCGCCCAGCCCAATCCGAAGAAGAGCGGAAAAAACAGGAGTTGCCAGTATTCGAATTCAATCATTTAGATGAGGCTACCCAGTTCAGACGCATCCTGGATGAGAGGGGGATTGCATTAATGTTAAAGGAATACCTCTTTCGACGCTGAGTCCGCAGAGACGCAGAGATCGCGGAGATAAACGGGTGAAACAGAGCATTTCTCATGACTCTGTGTCCTTTGCGTCTCTGCGCGCTCTGCGTTGAGTGCGGTTTTCATTTTCCGTTTCAATCAATCTTAATTCCATTGATGCGATTATCCTGCCCAGATGACCACCACGAACGTCTGTCAACTGGCACTTGTCTGTTGTTTCTCTGGCTTTGCGTGGCGCTTGAGTCGCGCCACTTCGCGGCGCAAAACGAAAACCGTACCAAGCAATGACAGTACACCCAAGGCCGCGCCGCCGGCAAAAAAGGCCAGAACAATGATAATCAGCGGCGCTTGCCAGGCCGTATCAAGGAAAAAACGGACGCTGACGGGATCGGTGTTCTTGAGCGCAAAGGCGAACAGGAACAGGAATATGAAAATTCGACAGCCCCACAGCAAGGCACGCATCAATCACCCTTCAGCAAAGAAAAGGGCGGCAACTTGCCGCCCACCGTGTGGCAAATGACCACAGCCGTTTTCACTCAGACCAAGTTGAGCGCGCTATCGACACGCTCACGCAATTCCTTGCCGGCCTTGAAATGCGGCACCCATTTTTCCGGGACACTGACCTTGTCGCCAGACTTTGGGTTTCGGCCGACGCGTGGTGGTCGGTAGTTCAGCGAAAAACTGCCGAACCCGCGAATCTCGATACGATCACCCTTGGCCAAAGCTTCGGACAAAGCATCGAGAATCATCTTGACTGCAAAATCGGCATCTTTTGCGACGAGTTGCGGAAAGCGCTCCGCCAGCCGCGCGATCATGTCAGACTTGGTCATGCTCAAACCTTATTGCGGGTTGTTCAGCTTGGCTTTGAGCAGAGCGCCAAGGTTTGTCGTTCCCGAGCTGACAGTGCTGTCGGCAGAAAACTTCTGCATCGCTTCATGCTGTTCGGCCTGATCCTTGGCCTTGATCGACAGGTTGATCGAACGTGTCTTGCGATCAATGTTGATGATCATTGCTTCGACCGGGTCACCTTCCTTGTAAACCTTGGTCAGATCGTCGATTCGATCGCGCGACACTTCGGAAGCGCGCAGATAGCCTTCCATATCGCCCTCAAGGGTGATTACCGCACCGCGGGCATCAAGCGACTTGACCACACCACGCACAATGGCATTCTTTTCGTGGGTGGCAATGAAGCTGGTGTAAGGATCGCCATCAAGCTGCTTGATACCGAGCGAAATACGCTCCTTGTCGGTATCGATGGCCAGTACCACAGCCTCGACTTCGTCGCCCTTCTTGAAGTTGCGAATAGCTTCTTCGCCGGCCACCGACCACGACAGGTCGGAGAGGTGAACCAGACCATCGATGCCACCCGGCAGACCGATGAACACGCCAAAGTCGGTAATCGACTTGATCGCACCGCGAACCTTGTCGCCCTTCTTCTGGTTCATCGAGAACTCATCCCACGGATTGGCAGCGCACTGCTTCATGCCGAGAGAAATGCGGCGACGCTCTTCGTCGATTTCGAGAATCATGACTTCGACTTCATCGCCCAGTTGCACGACCTTGGACGGATGAACGTTCTTGTTGGTCCAGTCCATTTCGGAAACATGCACCAGGCCTTCGATACCCTGCTCGATTTCGACGAAAGCGCCGTAATCGGTGAGGTTGGTGACCTTGCCGAACAGACGGGTGCTTTGCGGATAACGACGCGAAATGCCGACCCACGGATCTTCGCCAAGCTGCTTGAGACCAAGCGAAACGCGATTCTTGTCCTGGTCGAACTTGAGGATCTTGGCCTGAACTTCGTCGCCAACAGCCAGCACTTCGGACGGGTGACGGACACGGCGCCAGGCCAGATCGGTGATGTGTAGCAAACCGTCGATCCCCCCGAGGTCGACGAAGGCGCCGTAGTCGGTGATGTTCTTGACGATACCCTTGACGATGCTGCCTTCCTTGAGGTTGGAGAGCAGTGCTTCGCGCTCTTCACCGACACTGGCTTCAAGCACGGCACGGCGCGAAACAACGACGTTGTTGCGTTTGCGGTCGAGCTTGATGACCTTGAATTCGTAGGTTTTGCCTTCGTATGGGGTGGTGTCCTTGACCGGACGCATATCGACCAGCGAACCCGGCAGGAAGGCACGGACGCTGTTGGCCATCACGGTCAAACCGCCCTTGACCTTGCCGGTGATGGTGCCGGTTACCAAGGTGCCGTCATTGAGCGCCGCTTCGAGGTAGTTCCAGGCGGCGACACGCTTGGCGCGTTCACGCGACAGGCGCGTTTCGCCGAAACCGTTTTCGAGTTGCTCGATGGCGACCTGAACAAAATCACCGACCTTGACTTCGAGTTCGCCGGAATCGCTTAAAAATTCTTCACGTTCGATATAACTTTCGGACTTCAGACCGGCATTGACGACGACAAAGTTCTGGTCGATGCGCACGACTTCGGCGGTGATGACCTCGCCTTGGCGCATTTCCTGGCGCGCGAGACTAGCTTCAAAGAGTTCGGCAAAACTTTCCTGAATAATGGGATTGGCTGACATATGTGGGAATGACCTGAATGTGGAAATGACCTGACCGCATGACTGCGGGTTGAGTTAAAAATTATCACCGGTTCCTGACATCTCGCTCAATGGGAACCTGAACGATTCGCCGCAGCGCCCTGAAGGGCAAACAAAATGACAATATACTGGTAACACCTGAGGCGGGCGGCACCTGCCGCAACACCCTGCTACGAAACCTTGCTGCTCCAGACCAGCACCTGAGCCACCGCTTGTTCAATAGTCAGGTCAGTCGTGTCAAGCAATTCGGCCTCCTTGTTTTGCTGTAAAGGCGCGACGCGACGTTGGCTGTCGCGTTCGTCGCGTTCACGCAAATCCAGCAAAAGAGGCAGGATACTAGCAGTGATTCCTTTTTCGATCAACTGCTTATAGCGTCTTTGCGCACGCACTTCGACGCTGGCGGTGAGGAACACCTTGGTCTGCGCATCGGGAAACACGAACGAGGCCATATCGCGTCCATCGGCGACCAGGCCGGGAGCCTGACGGAAAATCCGTTGCCGGAAAAGCAGTGCAGCGCGCACCGCAGGCAGTGCGGCAACCTGGGAAGCCCCGGACGAGATTTTCTCCTGACGGATGGCCTCCCCGGCCTCGGCACCGGACAGCCGGATCGAATTCTCGCCAAACTCCACATCGAGCCCGCTGGCGATGGCCGCGACGCGAGCTTCATCGTCCCACGCCACGCCAGCACGACGGGCGGCCAGCGCGGTCAGGCGATAGAGCGCACCGGAATCAAGATAGTGCCAGCCC
>JAYSZS010000340.1:0-3514 GCA_043737935.1 Propionivibrio sp.
GGCCGTTGGCCAGTAATGAATAAAGGGAAACAGGAATTGTTCGGGCTTGAGGCGCTGAACCACGGCATCCACCGGCTGCCGCCCGCCTTTCTTTACTTCGACCAGGGGTACGACGAGGTCGAGATGCAGATGGCCATCGGCTTCGGCAAATAGTTCACTGTGCTGGGGTTGAGCGCTGGCCAGCGCCGTGGGTAACAGCGCCGCCGTCTGCGCCGGCAACTGTTGAAACGCGCCAATTTCGATCAGTGGCTTCCCGTGCACATCGACCATCAAGGCGTCGGTGTACTACTTCGCGTCCAGGGCGGCCATCAGGCGTAATCGAATGTCATCGCGCAGCGTGCTTCCGCCCCCCTGCTGCAAAGCTCCCACCTGTTCGATGAAATCCGGGGAGGACATGATTGTCACCGCGTCGTTGCGGCGCTCGTCGAGCCAATTCTCGATCTGGCTGGCCTTGAAATCGGCAATCGCCTGAAGACGGGCAGTGGCCTCACGCTCGAGCTGCGACCCGTGCACCCGGGTAACGACAAAACCCGCCAGCGGCACCAGCGCCAGCAAGGCAGCAAAAGCCGGCAGGCGCCAGCGCACTACTCCGTTCGTCCGCAAGGTTTTATGAGTGATCGATACGGGCCGGGCCAGGTGGGGGTCTTGCAAGTGTCTGAGCACAAAATACAACAGGCGGCTGGTGACCACCACGAACATCAGGCCCTTGGCCAGTTCAATTCTTCCCTGCACAACCGGATCGTCAACACTGAACGTCAGCAGCAGGCCCGATGCGACAATCCACAGGGCGCCGAAGACCGCGTAAAGCATTGCGATGCCGACGGGTTTGAATCGCCTGCTGCGGGGAAGAAAATCAAGGGGGGGGTCATCTGGACTTTATACGCTCTTCCGGCGCTTCATCCTAGGTTGAAACCCATAGTATTGCAGGAGAAAACTCCAGGAAGCGACGCACAATAGCTCAGAGTCCGAGATCCTGCCACAGCTCATCGACCCTCTGTTTTACTGCCGCCTCCATGACAATCGGCGTTCCCCACACGCGGCTGCTTTCGCCGGGCCACTTGTTGGTCGCGTCCAGCCCCATCTTGCTGCCGAGGCCGGCCACCGGGCTGGCGAAATCGAGATAGTCGATCGGCGTGTTTTCGGCGATCAGCGTATCGCGCGCGGCATCAACGCGCGTGGTCATGGCCCAGATCACTTCCTTCCAGTCGCGGATATTCACATCGTCATCGACCACGATGATGAACTTGGTATACATGAACTGGCGCAGGAAAGACCAGATGCCGAACATCACGCGTTTGGCATGGCCGGGATACTGCTTGCGGATACTGACCGTCGCCAGACGGTACGAGCAACCCTCGGGGGGCAGGTAGAAATCGACAATCTCCGGGAACTGCTTCTGCAGCAGCGGCACGAAAACCTCGTTCAAGGCCACGCCGAGCATCGCCGGCTCATCGGGCGGCTTACCGGTGTAGGTGCTGTGGTAGATCGGATTCCTGCGCATCGTGATGCGCTCGATAGTGAATACCGGGAAATTCGCCTGCTCGTTGTAGTAGCCGGTGTGGTCGCCGTAGGGGCCTTCGAGCGCGGTTTCGGCCGGGTCGATAAACCCTTCAAGCACGATCTCGGCGGAGGCCGGAACCTGCAGATCGGCTTTGCGCTGCAGCGCGCCAAGGCAGTTGACCACCTCGGTCTTGCCGCCGCGCAGCAGACCGGCGAACTGATATTCCGAGAGACTGTCCGGCACCGGCGTCACCGCCGCGAGAATGGTCGCCGGATCGCAGCCGATAACCGTCGCCACCGGGAAGGGCTGACCTGGATTTTTCAGGCAATGGTCGCGGAAATCGAGCGCACCGCCGCGCTGCGCCAGCCAGCGCATGATCACCTTGTTCGGAGCAATCACCTGTTGCCGATAAATCCCGAGGTTCTGCCGCGTCTTGCTCGGCCCGCGCGTCACCGTCAGCCCCCAGGTGATCAGCGGCGCCACGTCTCCCGGCCAGCAATGCTGGATCGGCAGCCGGGACAGATCGACATCCTGCCCCTCCCACAGCACTTCCTGACACGCAGCCGAGGACGCCACCCTGGGCGCCATGTTGAGCACCTGCTTGAGGATCGGCAACTTGTCCCAGGCGTCCTTCAAACCCTTTGGCGGCTCCGGCTCCTTCAGATAGGCGAGCAGCTTGCCGACCTCGCGCAGCGCCTCGACTGACTCCTGCCCCATGCCCAGAGCCACCCGGCGCGGGGTGCCGAAGAGGTTGGCCAGCACCGGGATCGAAGAGCTGCCTAATGCGCCTTTCGGCTTTTCAAAGAGGATCGCCGGACCGCCGGCACGCAGCACGCGATCACAAATTTCGGTCATCTCGAAGCGGGTATCGACCTCGACGCCGATACGCTTGAGTTCGCCGATGCTTTCCAGTTGCGCGATGAAATCGCGAAGATCGTGGTATTTCATGACGGTCAACGAATACGGTACACAGTATGACAACTCACGCAAGCCGAGGTCAGCTTGGGCAGCGCGGCGACTGTCTTGTTGAGCTCAACACTGGCCGCGAGGCGTGCGAACTCGCTCGCCGACCTGTGGCCTTCCATGCCGAGTGCGTGCATTTCAGGCGGCATGTGCGGCCCCGGCCGGGCATCAAACGGCTTGTCGCGATGCCGCCCCATGGACGAAACACCGAGTTCCTGCTCGGCCTTGATGCCGGCCTCCTTGCCCTTGCCCTCGGCGACCAGGACGAGAATTTCATTCAAAGTGAGCATGTTGGCACGCAACTCGTCGCGCAGAACCTTGACCGCCGGTGTCGGTAGCGTGGCCAGAATGCGGACATCCTCGGCAGCACTCGCCGCTCCGGCAAAAGCCAGCAGCGATATCAGAACAAGCTTCTTCATCTTGGTGCTCCTTGAGACATCATGGAATCGAGCACAATGCCGACAAAGATGCTGGCACCGATCCAGTTGTTATGCAGAAAGGCCTTGAAGCAACGCGCCGGATCACGCTGCCGGATCAGCGTAAAGTGGTAAACGGCAATCACAGCGGCAACACCGAGCCCGGCGTAAAACACCCAGCCCATGTGCAGTTGATAGCCGACCCAGGCGATCAGCGCAAGTGTTACGCCATAGCACAGCATCACGGCGAGCACATCGAAACGTCCGAAGGTAATGGCCGAGGTCTTGATGCCGATCCTGAGATCGTCGGCGCGGTCGACCATCGCGTATTCGGTGTCATAGGCCATCGCCCAGAAGACGTTGGCCAGCAGCAGCCACCACGCCACCAGCGGCAAGCTGTCGGTCTGGGCGACATAAGCCATCGGAATACCGAAGCCGAAAGCCACACCCAGATAGGCCTGTGGGATGGCGAAAAAACGCTTGGTCAACGGGTAACTGGCGGCAAGAAACAGGGCCACCACCGAGAGGCCGACGATCGACCCGCTTCGCAACGGCAATATCAGGCAGAAAGCACAAATCACCAGCACCAGGAACAGGATCAGCGCTTCCCTGGGCGATACCTTGCCGGAAGCCA